>DVNF01000004.1 GCA_018714575.1 Candidatus Stercoripulliclostridium merdigallinarum | reverse complement strand
GACAAACAGAGCGACGTCAAGCCCGGCGGCGAGATAACTCCCGAAAACCCCGAAGGACTTTCGGGCGGCGCGATTGCGGGTATCGTCATCGGCTCCGTATTCGGCGCGCTTATCATAGCGTATGGAGTATGTGCGTTGCTCTACAAGAAAAAGATTCTGAAAGGCGCGTTCTTTGAGAAAATTTATCCGTTCATAAAGGATTGACGGGTATATTAAGTACAAAAAACGGGAGTCGTCCGAAACGGGCGGCTCCCTGTCTTTTCGGTACAGCCGAGTCGAAAAAGTTTTGCCATGAAAAAAGCCGAGAAGAAATTTCTTCCCGGCTTTGTTTGACGATACCGTAAAGCCGCATTGAGTCGGCTTTTGTTTGTTATTTTGTCGTGTAGGATTTACCTTCCACCGTAATGCGGTTACCTGTAATTTCCGGTTTTCCGCTCTTGCATGCACGCAGGATAACTTGGACGTTATCGTATTCTGCTTTTGGCATATCTCCGTCGTCGAATTTGTCTTCGCCTCCGACTTCGATTATCTTGAAGCCTTTGGATACCATAAAGGACGAGAACTGCCAGAGTTTTTGGAAAAGTCCGTTCGAGTCCATGATGACCGAAAGGTTTTCGGTAGGATGATACTATAGTTTTGAAATAGTTTTCCATATTGGGGGGATAGGCGCAGTATATTTATTTTATATGGTTGCCGTTAGCAACTCTTTTCTACGCAGAATAGAAGTCGGACCATTGCATGACATAAACTTTGGCATTAATAATGACAACGCTGATATCATTAATCTGCAAATAAAAGAGCCGCGTGTTCAAACGCGACTCTGTCTGGCGGAGAAACAGGGATTTGAACCCTGGCTACGCTATTAACGTACTACTCCCTTAGCAGGGGAGCCCCTTCGGCCTCTTGGGTATTTCTCCGTGCGCTGCTCTTTTTAATTCAGTATTATTGATATTATCATATCAACCGACTTTTGTCAATGATAATTTCGCCCTTTCAGCTTGCCTTTATTGTATGTTTGACAACTCTACAGTTTGTCGTCTGCCGTACCGCCAACGTCGTTGACGGCAGGGTATGCCTATGATATAATTTACAAGACTTATGATCGGCGAAACAGCCGATTCGATTGTTTCGATTATTTCGATTAACGGGAGGTTTATATGATTTTTGCAGGTATGCGGGCACCGGATTTTACTCTGCCGGATCAAAACGGAGTTTTACACAGCTTGTCCGATTACAAAGGGAAAAAGGTGGTCTTGTATTTCTACCCGAAAGACAACACTTCAGGCTGTACCGTTGAAGCTGTGGGCTTTAGGGACGAAACAGATAATATCGCCCGGCATAACGCCGTGATAATAGGCGTCAGCAAAGACTCCGTCGCTTCCCATATTAAGTTCGCGGAAAAGTATTCGTTGCCGTTCGTACTGCTTTCCGATACCGAAAAAATCGCGATCGAGGCATACGACGTCCTGAAAGAAAAGAAGATGTACGGAAAATCCGTTATCGGCGTAAACCGTTCGACTTTTGTGATCGACGAAGACGGCGTCGTCGTTTATGCCGCTTACGGCGTAAAAGCCGCCGGACACGCCGAGGAAATCGTCGGCGTTTTGGAACAGGAGTCGAAAGAATAAGAATGGATACGCAGCTGGTTATCGAAGAATACGACAGCTTTGTAGCGCTGGGGCGTTACCGCGAGGGCGGCAAGTTTTTGGAGCTTGCGGCTGAAGCCGCCCGTAACGAAAACGATCTTGAGGCGGACGCGATAATAACCGGCGAATTGATAGGGCATTACCGCAAGAACGGCGTAAAGACAAAGTGCCTGAAAGCCATACGATACGCAAAGAGGTTATTGAAATCGTCGGTGACGGACGACGGGGTAATGGTGGGTACGTTATATATCAATATGGCTACCGGATGCACGCATTTCGGATACCCGAACGAAGCAATAGAATATTTCGAGATCGCCGAAAAATATTATCGGGAGAACTTACCCGTGCGCGACAAAAGGTGGAGCGGGCTGTACAACAACAGCGCCGCCGCATTCGAGGCGGCAGGCGATCTTGACCGCGCCGAGGAAGGGTATTTGCGCGCGTTGCGCTTTACCGAAGCCATCGACGCGGCGGAAGAATCGGCGATAACCTGTATAAACCTTGCCGGCTTGGCGGGAAAGAGGGAACAGCAGCAGAAGATAGACAAATATTTGGATCGCGCCCTGTACGCGCTTAGCACGGTCAGAAATCCCGGCGCATACCACGCCTACGTCTGCAGGCAATTGGCGGTGAGTTTTGCCTGTTGCGGCAGGAATAAAGACGAGGAAGCGCTCCTTAATAAAGCCGTGGCAATAGAGGAAAAAATTGCCCGGGAAGCGACCCGGAAGGAAAGCCGATGAACGGATTGGAACTAAGCAGAAGATATTTCGAAGAGTACGGCAGAGATTTGGTTCGTCAATTCGACCCCGACGGCGTGTCGATCAGCGCCGGATTGTCGGGCTACGGTTCGGAATGCGCCGGCTTTGACGACGAAACGTCGCGCGACCACGATTTCGAACCGCGGTTTTATTTATGGATAGACGACGAAACCGAACGCCGCATCGGGTTCAAACTGATGCGCGCCTATAACGCGTTGCCGCGCGAGTTCATGGGCTTCGGCAGGGGCGCGCACAGCCTGTATTATGCGGACAGAGGCGGCGTGGTTACCGTAAGGGACTTTTTCGAAACGTTTACCGGGCTGACCGCACTTCCCGAAACGTCGGGCGAGTGGCTGCGGATACCCGAATACGCGCTGTTCGCGGCGGTCAACGGCGAAATATACGTGAACGGGTGCAAAGAATTCGCAACTTTCCGCGAAACCTTGGAAACAGGTATGCCCTTGGACGTCAGGCGTAAAAAGCTTGCCGCGCGTTTGGCGATCATGGCACAGTCGGGTCAATACAACTATCCCCGTATGTTAAAACGCGGCGAAACGGGCGCGGCGGCGCTGGCTGCTGCCGAATTCGTATCGAAAGGTTTGGAAACGCTGTTTATACTGAATAAAAAATACGCACCGTATTATAAATGGTTGTTCAAAGCGGCAAAAGGCTTGAATAAGCTGGGGTACCTGGCAGACGACTTCGAACGCGTGCTGACCGCTCCGAACGATAACGAAAAAGCCTTGCTGATCGAGAGGATCTCGGCCGATATCGCCGCCGAAACCGTAAAACAGGGCTATTCCGACGCCGTGGGCGATTACCTGGAGCCGCACGCCGTTTCTACCGTATCGAAAATACGCGATCCTTACCTGATAGGCTTACACCTTATGGAAGGTTAAGGTTAGGATTAAGCTTAAGATAACCTAGCCTGCCGCAAAAGCGTATCCGCGATCCCGATAGCTGCTTTTAAACAATCTGCAAGGCAAAAAAACACCTCCCGGCGCCGCTAAGCGCAGGAGGTTTTTTGTTCGTATTATAGAGCTTTGATAACGGATGCGATAAAGTTTTTTTCTATTCGTCTTCCTCTTCGCCGTCCTCGTTATCTTCATCGCCGTTTTCGTCATCGTCTTCGTCTTCGTCATC
>DVNF01000023.1 GCA_018714575.1 Candidatus Stercoripulliclostridium merdigallinarum | reverse complement strand
GTTTGATCACCGATTCAGGCGCGCTCACTTTTTCCAATACCTCTGTCGAAACGCTGAATATAGCCGCAAAACTTGCCGCTTACGGAGTCGACAGATATACTATCATACAAAAACTTTTCAAGGAAATACGGCGCGAGGTCTTTCAATTAAAATTAAGAGTTTTGTCGCGCGCCGAATTTCTGGCAGACGGCAAATGCGGTTTGATCGTATTTAAACAGAGTGATTTTGCCGCTACGGGCACTACCGATCTGGATACCGAAGGCATGATAAACAATATCGTCAATATCGAAGGAGTTTCGTTGGCGATTGCCGCTTCCGAACGTGACGACATGAATTCATATCAGGTTTCCGTCCGCGCCAAAGACGGAGTTAACGCCGCGGCTTTTGCGGAAAAATTCGGAGGCGGAGGCCATATTTGCGCCAGCGGTCTAAGGCTGCTTAAAGGCGGCGAAGAAGGTTTGAACGAACTCAGAACGGCTGCGGAAGAATTTTTGTCCGCACAAGACAAATGATATCGGCTTTTTTAAACTTAAACAAAGAACGCGGTATGACCAGCGCGAAAGCGGTGGCTAAGGTCAAACATCTTTTGCTTGAAAAAGGCGTAAAGCCCGAAAAAATAGGGCATTTCGGCACTTTGGATCCTGACGGAGAAGGCGTTTTGCCGATAGCATTGGGCAGGGCGACTCGTCTGTTCGATATCATCAAAAACGATAAAATTTATTATACCGAATTCGTTTTCGGAAAAACCACCGATACATTGGACGGTTCGGGCGTCTTTTCGGAAGTCAACGGCAACGTTCCCTCGGAAAAGGAAATTTTATCGGTAATTCCTTCGTTGGTCGGTAGGATCATGCAATTACCGCCGAAATATTCGGCAAAATCCGTAAACGGCAGGAGAGCTTACGACCTTGCGCGCGAAGGAAAGGAATTCGATCTAAAAGCCAAAGAAATAGAAATTTATTCGATAGATTACCTTGGTAAAGTCGACTCGGCGTTTGCCTTCAGAGTAAGCTGCAGTACGGGCACATACATCAGGAGCCTGGTCAGAGACATGGCTTCCGCGCTGGGCACTGTGGGATATATGCGTTTGATCAGGCGCGAGCAATGCGGGATCTTTAAATTGGACAAAGCAGTCTGTTTGGACGAAATTGCCGCCGTAAACGATGTGACCGATCTGTTTATTCCAATGGACGCGGTATTGTCGTTTCTTCCGACTTATAATTTAACCGATAATGCGGAGGGCGCAAGATTGATCTTAAACGGAGTTCCTTTGCAGCTGTCAGGCATGCCGGAAGGCGTCTTTCAAATGAATATAGACGGAAAACTGTGCGGACTTGGAGTAAAAAACGAAGAAGGTCGCTTTAATTGGGTGGTGAGGTTGATATGACGACGGAACAAACGGTCGCATTGGAATTTGCCAAATACCGTCTGAAAACCGAGCGCAAAAGGATTATCGCTTTGGGTTTGTTCGATTCGGTGCACTTGGGGCATCGTTCTATAATCGATTATACGTTTGAAACGGCAAAGCGGTTAAATATGACTCCGGCAATATTAACTTTCGATAACGATTTCTTCTCGGCATTGGGTAGATCCGATAAATTGATTTATACCCTGCATGAAAGAGTCAAAATTTTAGAAGAACTCGGCTTTTCCAATCAAAACATTCTTGTTCAGCCCTCCGACGTTCAGTATATGTCGCTTAGCGGTGAGGACTTCGTCCGCTATTTAAAGCAGTTGAACGCCGGCGCAGTCGTTTGCGGCGGCGATTACCGATTCGGCAAGGGCGGCAAATGGGGCGCCGCGGATTTGTGCAAATTATCGCGCGATTACGGAATAGCTCCGTTTGTTTGTCCGTTGATAAAGGAATGGGACAGAAAAATTTCCTCGTCCGATATCCGTGAGTACTTGGGAATAGGCGAGGTAAAACTTGCCGCGCACTTCCTGGGCAGGTATTTCAGCGTATCCGGAGAAGTCGTTCACGACCGTGGAGTAGGTAAAAGTTTCGGTTTGCCTACCGCGAACATACTGACCGATCCCAGGAAAATACTGCCGGCAGACGGCGTGTACGACACAAGGGCGATAATAGGCGGCAAAATATACCCGTCCGTCACCAACGTAGGTTCCCGACCCACGTTCGGTGAAAACAAAGGCGCCGTTGAAACTCACATCATAGATTTCGACGGCGATATTTACGAAAGAGAGCTGACCGTAATCTTTGTCGAGCGGTTGCGCGGCATATTCAAATTCGATTCGAAGGAAGAATTGCGGCGACAAATATTGTCGGATATAGAAACGGTTCGCAAAAATATGAAAAGAAATAACATATAAGAAATAACATATAAGGAAATCTACTTATGATAAAATTCGGAGTAGCAGGAAATTCTACAAGCTTTTATGACGAAGGTCATCAAACGACGATGGAAGCGGCAAAATGGTGTGCGGACAGAGGAATAGACGTTTTCGAATATTCCTTCGGCAGAGGCGTTACCATGAACGAAACGACCGCAAAAGCCCTTGGAAAAGTCTTTCACGAAAACGGAGTGGAACTAACCGTTCACGCGCCATACTTCATAAACTTTTCCAATCCGGATCCTGCAATGATAGAAAAATCAATAGGATACGTGTTGTCGTCGTGTAAAAAAGCCTCCGACTTCGGCGGCGACAGGGTGGTGGTCCATCCTGCGACTCAAGGTAAAATGACCAGATCGGAAGCCGAAGCCGTCATGATCGAGAACGTAAAAAAGCTGCACGACGTACTGATGGAAAAAGGTTATTCGGATATGAAGATCTGTTTTGAAACGATGGGCAAAACGGCGCAAATGGGTACGGTGGACGAAATCATCAAAATAGTATCTTTATTCGATCAATATTATCCTTGCATAGACTTCGGTCACATCAACGCCAGGGAGCAGGGTATTCTAAATAAAGCCGAAAATTATAATACTCTCATTCAAAAAATGCTAGATTTTCTACCTGAAACCAAAGTTTTTAATATGCACGTGCATTTCAGTAAAATTCAATTCGGAGCAAAAGGCGAGATCAAACATCTGACTTTCCGTGATGATATCTACGGTCCCGATTACCGTCCCTTGATGGAAATTTTCCATAAATACGGTATGTCGCCTTACGTCGTTTGCGAATCCGACGGCACCCAGGCGGAAGATTCAATGGAAATGAAGAAATATTTTTATTCGCTTTCGTGATCGGGCGGACCGATAATCGAATTAATAATCGAACTAATAATTTAAATAAACAGGGGTCCGAACCGAATTCGGACCCTTTTTAAGTTTCAAAAGCTGTTTACAGTCGGACGGGATTTACGGTAGTAAGTCGAATATGTTGTCGTCGGATATTCCGGTGATATAAGAATCGGGCACTCTGCCTAATATTACGTCCTCCGACAAGATAAAGTCCATACTGACCGCCACGTCGTCCGCATTCATGGGGACCAACATTCTGACTGTTCCCGTGACGCGCATTATCAATCTGTGTATAGTTTGGTTTATTCCTTCGGTGTAATAATATGAACCGATCGACACGTTGACGACTCCGACGGGGGCGATATTTATTGAAACGGGGTGTCCTTTATCCGCTAAGACCGATAAACCCGTAAAAGCTCCTGTAGGGATTTGAACGTCGTAATCGGTTATTTTATCCAGGGATTTCTGCATGGCTTCCTGGGCGTATATGCTCAGCGAATTTATGGCGGGAGTATTGGCTTTTATCAGCGTTATTTCGCCGGAATCGTTCTTTTCATAGCTGAAAAAGGATTCGTAAAATTCGGAAAATTTTTTGATTTTCGCGTTAGCTTCGATAAAAGACGAAACGATCATAGCTTGAACGTCGGCTTCGGCAAGCTCTTTTACCAGCGGCGTTGCGACCGATTCGAAATAACCGACTGCCGAAACTATTATCAATATTATTATGACCAAAGCGATAACGATTTTTATGCGCCCCGACCCTTTCGCGTTCCTCGGCATGGTTTATTATATGATAAAATTTTAATACGCGTGCATTTAATTGCAA
>DVNF01000022.1 GCA_018714575.1 Candidatus Stercoripulliclostridium merdigallinarum | reverse complement strand
ATTTAGGATAGTCTAAACCGCTATGTTTGTGATTTTAAAATCGAACGCCCGATAATCGGCGTTATCGGAAAAATTTGCTTTTTTGCATGTCGCGGCATTCGATATAAAAGAAATTTAATTGACTTTTTTTGTTTGAAAAAAGGGCTTGTTTTTCGTTTTATTCGGCGATACGGCGTTAGCCGATACGCATTTTTTATAAGCTTTGCCGTACTTCTTTTCGGAATTTTCAGGTATAAGTTGCACATTATGTTCAAATGTATTAAACTATATTTATGAGAGGAAGTTTTGCAAAAGACTTTGGCTTTCATGCAACGCGTCATCGACGCGCAAGCCGCATCACGTTAAGCATACGCCGTACGACGACGTCACGGAGATACTTATGGAAAAATTTTTAAACGAAGTAAAGACCTTTTTTACCAACGCCGGAATAAATATTTTATTAGGCATAATAATCATCATTGTCGGATTATTGGTCTGTAAAATCATCAAACGTTTATTAAAGCGCGCTTTCGACCGCTCCAAACGCGACGAAGCCATGTCGCATTTTATCATATCGCTGACGGATATAATATTGAAAATAGTCGTTTTGGTAGCCGCGCTGGCGACGATGGGTATAAATACCGCGTCGATTATTACCGTCCTGGGCACTTGCGGCGTAGCCATAGGTCTTGCGTTAAAAGACAGCCTCAGCAACCTTGCCAGCGGCGTTTTGATAATCTATAACAAGCCTTTCAAAAAGGGCGATTACATCGAAACGCCCGAAGTAGCCGGCACGGTAGACACGATCAACCTGTTCAATACCGTACTGCTGACGACCGACAACAAGGAGATCGTCATTCCGAACGGCACTTTGGCAAGCGAGCATCTGATAAACTACAGCAGGATGAAAACGCGCAGAGTCGAGTTAAAATTCGGCATTTCTTACGAAAACGATTACAAAGTCGCAAAAGAAATAGTTTTGAATATCTGCTATTCACATCCGGCGGTACTGAAGGAGCCGGAGCCCATGTGCCGTCTGTCCGAACACGGCGCCAGCGCGCTGATCCTGACCACCAGGGTATGGGTGGAAAACGACAAATATTGGGACGTTTATTACGACATCACCGAACAAGTAAAAGACGCTTTCGACGCCGCAGGCATCGTGATCCCCTATCCGCAAATGGACGTTCACCTGCACAATACTCAAAATTCCGCGGATCAAAGGCAATAGCTTATCTCTTTATAGCCCGGAAGCTCCGAAAATCCCTTTAAATCCTATAAATCCCGATTAACGCGGCTTGACCGCTCTATCTGCCCGTTTCGGCGTACTCCTCGTCCGTTACCGCTTCCAGCCATTCGTTCGACGTTTCCTCGCCGGGCATTTCTACGGCGACATGCGAAAACCAACTGTCTTTTTTAGCGCCGTGCCAATGTTTTACGTTGGCGGGGATCTCTACCACGTCGCCGGGATTCAAGCTGATCGCAGGCTTTCCCCATTCGCGGTACCAACCGCTGCCGGCAACGCATAAAAGTATCTGTCCGCCGCCGCTTTTCGCGCGGTGGATATGCCAATTGTTCCTGCAACCCGGTTCGAAAGTAACGTTTGCAAAGAACGGCGCTTTACCCGCCGTCGTCAACGGATTTAAATAGGATTTTCCGATAAAATATTGCGCGTAAGCCGTATTTTCAGCGCCTAAACCGAAAATGTTTTGCCTGTCAAAATCTTCGCGATCCATAACTATTCTCCTTAATTATTCTCTTTAATTACCTCATTTTTGCGCCGATTCTATGATATCCTTACAACAATTCAATGCGTTAAACAATTTGGGAAATCCCATGTAAGGCATTGCGTGCACCAAGGCGCAAACGATCTCTTCGGCGGTATTCCCTACCTTTATCGCGCCGATAACGTGGGAACGCACCTGCACTTCCGCGCCGCCTATAGCCGCAAGCATGACGACGGTCAACAGCTCCCTTTTCTTGCCGTCCAAGCCCTTTCTGGTAGAAAAATCCCCGAATCCCAATTCGGTCAACCACTTCGGAACGCTTTCCGAAAAAGCGTCGGGCAACCAAGTATATCTGTCAGCGATTTCGTTGCCGTAAATCGGAGCCTGTATCGCCAAGCCCCTGTCGTAACGATTGTCCTCGGTGACGGTTTCGCAACTTTCCAACGGTAACGCTATGCCTTTTTCGTTAAAGACCTCGTTCATGGTCGAGATTGCGTTCAACGTTTTCGGGAACCCGATAAACGGCGCGCATTGATATATCGTTTCGCGAATTTCCACGGGCGTCAGTCCCACGTTCAAGCACGCGCCGACGTGCGCTTTTAATTGCGGTAAAGTCTGATTTACCGCCAAAACCGTTATAGTGATCAGTTCGCGCATACCGTTATCCAACGAGCCGACATAGCATACTTCACCGAAAATAAAGCGTTGTAAAATGCGCATGAATTCGGGGTCGCTTCCTTCGTTCACCGTAGGGTTACCGCCGAACAAGCCGGTGAATTTTTCCTGTGTTCTTTGTATTCTGTCCATATCCTTTACCGCCTTTTATTTCCGCTTTTTTCGCTTTTATTATAGCACCCGATCGAAACAATGTCTAATGCCTATATTTTATGTCAAATTATGCGTTACGGGCATACGTCCG
>DVNF01000021.1 GCA_018714575.1 Candidatus Stercoripulliclostridium merdigallinarum | reverse complement strand
AGGTAGCCGTGCCCGTAACGATCCGCAATGTAAACGCGCGTTTTTATCCGAATTTTCGATAACTGTAAATTATTTTTAAATGTATCTTTGATTAGTTTTGAAAATAAATATTTTTATTTTTTGCAAAAATTTAAGGTGTTTTAAGGCGCCGACCGCGCCGAAAATTTAGCTTAAACGCTTTCCGGATAGGCGCGAAAACGCCCTGTCGGTCAACCTTTTGCGGCGAAAAAACTTACGCTTATTTAGGCGTATCGACAGCGGTCTGACAGCTGTATTTTAACGCTAAGAACGCCGCGGACAGCCCGGAATTCCGGGTTATCCGCGGCGCTCCGCCGTTTGTCCGCAGACAACGGTTTATTACGCTTTTCCCGTCAATCTGTCGTACAATTCGCGGTCGTTGGGGATCTGTTCGCCGGGCATTATGTTCGGCGAGCCCGTAGAAAAGTCGGGGCAGATTATCACGGGATTATGAGATATTTTCATCTTCGCTACCGTGGCGTTTCCGATCAGGCTTCCGATAGACGGGATCAGCGATTCCAGGTTCTTCAATTCGCCCAGCGGCGTGCCGTTGGCGTCGTGCAGCGGCATCTCGAAGCTTGCCATTCCCGTACCGTCGGCGATCGTGATCCTGTCCGGCGTCGCAGTACACATCAACCCCAGGACCGTGACCGCAAGCGATATATACTGTTCGCCGGCATAGTTGAAGAACAGATCGTCGTATATCTCGTTATTCATGACCTCCGTCATGGCGTTGCTGACGATTTCGGGAACGTCCAGCAAGCTGCTGGGAACATATGCGGAAACCATGGTTCCCACCGTTGTCGAAAAGACGTCCGGCAGTTGTTTCCTGGTCTTCCAATTGTAAACGTCCAAGAATCCTTCTACGCTGATATACGGCGTTATCGATTGATTCAACACCTCGTCGACCAGTTGTCTGGGCGAGATCATCAGCGAAGGTCCGCGGCTGGTTTTGAAAACGTTATTCTTTAAAACCAGCTTGCAACCCGAATTGTGGTTTGCCACGCTGTAAGCCAATTCGCCGCCCGTAGTATAGTTGTCGCCTATTATACAGCCTTCCAACGTAAACAGGTCGCTGCCGTGGGCGTGCACGCCCTTCGTACAGTTATATATTTGGCAATAGCGGTAAGTTATTTTCTCCGACGACCAGCTGCGGCAGAAAAAGTATGAGGACTTGCCTTGTTCCGAAATTTTTACCAACTCGTCCATTGTGGGCATACCGCTGATACGCATATCTTCGAAAACTATGCCGCGATCGTAAACTTCTCCGCTGACGGTTTGTTGCCCTTTCATGAAATGGTAGAAGTGCCCTTCGATACCGAACACGCTGAGTTTGTCGTGCGGAGCCACGCCTGTCATTTGGAACAGGAAACCGTTGCCGTACATGCTGGATCGCATATCTATGGCGTCGACGTCGGCGTTGTTTGCGGCAAAGACTTCGTCGGGAACGGTTATCGCGCTTTGCATGATTATATCGCGGTTCATGTTGCAGACCGACCAATACATTTCGTCCCAAGTATATACGTTGACGGAAGGTATGTCGTGGAACTTGAACGTAAACGAGGCTGTGACGTTGCCTATAGGCCTGTTATCGACCAAAACGCTTGCCGTCAGCGTCATAGTCGCGCCCAGCATTTTTTGCGGATTCAGGCGCATTACGACCGCCTGAGTGCCGTCGCCCACGGGAATCAGTCTGACGTATTCCTCGGCGCCTATCGGAGCCAGCTGTTCCTCCGTGGGTTCGGTGCCGCCGTAGGCGGGCGCCACGTTTACCGTGCCGCCTTCGAAATCGGTGACCGTTGCCGTCCACAATACGTCGAAAGCGTTAGTATCGCCCCTGATCCCCATTCGGAAATCGGAAGTATAGGCTGTTTCGCCGTTTTCGGTTTTGACCCATTCGGTGCCCCACGTCCTGTCCATGCGAATACCCAGCTGGGAATCGGCAGTCACCAGGTCTTGGAAGATCACCAAAGGTCTTTCGCGGACTACGATCTCCTTTTCGACTACGGCTCCGTCCTTTTCCGCACGCAGCGTTACTTTACCGGCTTTTAACGGCGTCAGCTTCCACTTTCTGCCCGAAAGTCCCACCGACAGCACTTTATCGTCGGACGAAGTCAGCACGACGCTTTGAGTTTCGTTTTCGTCGAAAGCGGCTCCGCCGATATAGCCGAAAGCGGCAAAGTAGTTGCCGTTATTCGTGTAAATAGTCGAATAACCGTCTATAAATCCCCATTTCGCGCCGCCGATACTGACGTTTATTTCAAACTCGAACTCCTGTTTTTCGCCTTTTTCGTCGGTATAGCTGCCGGAAACGACGTAAACGTCGCCGCCGATAGAGCTATACGAAAACTTCAGATCGTTTTGAATGAGTAACGTCCCTTGAATGACGGCTTCCAAATCGGCTTCCGAATCCGCATAGACGGAATCTTGCGAAGCTACCGCGTCCGAAACGTCGACCGCGAAATATCTTTCGTGTAACGTGACGTCCTTGTCGTACAGCTCCAATTTGACTATCGCCAGGCCGCTTTCGCCCGTCGTGGGGCGTTTTAAGGGGCGTACGATGCCGTTATCGACCGACACCAGGTCTTTGCCCACGGCGACGAACCATTGCGCTTCTTCGTCCCCCAAAGCGTCTATGGGGTTGGCGTCGTAGACGAAACGCGCGGGTCCGGTCAGCCGATACGGTTCCAGATCGTCATAGCCGTCCTGAATGCTGTCGGTCGATTCTACCGCGTTGCCGTGATTATCGAATATGCTCAGTTCGTTGACCTTTGTGCTTTGCACATAGAAATTCAGCTGTACCTGCACGTTGACGTTCTTTTCCGCGCGCACGATCAACGACACGGCGCCCGAACCCGTAGCGATTATGTCGTAGCGGTTGCTGTCGCCCTGTTGTTCCAGCTCGATAGAAGCGGTGCCGCCGCCGACTTGTTCGTAAGTAATGCTTTTATCCGGCGTTATCGTCGGGTAAATGTCGATTATCAAAAAGTCGTTGGTGTCGGTGGAAGCCATTATCAAAGCGTCGGTGTCGATCTCGTTGTTGGACGAATCCTTTACCACGATGCTTTCGGGGTTTACCGGCGCGAAATTCAGAATGATGTCCGAAGTCGCGCTAAGCGCCAATACCACGATGATCGGTATTATACAAATTACTGCTATCAGAAATTTTTTCATTTTTTATCGTCTTTTCCTTTTTACCGTCCGAATCAAGCCTGCGGTCGAAGCCGTGCACGAAAGCCTCTTTGCCCCGACAACGCGGGCTTGCCGTCCGATAAAGTTCTTATTGTAGTTATATTCCGTTGTCGGCGCACGTCCTTTTTCGAACGATCAAGCCGAATATTTATCCCAAGGCATGGGTTCGCCTTTTGCCGCCGTCAGTTTCGAATACATTTCTTCGCTGGCGGGAACGGGGTCGTCCGGCATTATTTCCGGCGCGCCGGAGGCGAAATTGTTACATACCATCCAACAGGTTTCCGACACCGATTCCAATCCCCTGACGTTGAACATTTTTATTAAACTTTGCAACGTTTGCAGGGCATCCGGAAGCGTTCCGTCGGCGTTTTTCATTCTCAGTTCGGCTTTTACCGCGTCAACGGCGGCTTCGGAGGAGATGCGAATATCGTTCGGATCCCAACCGTATACGCAGCCTGCGCCGAAAAATCCCAAGCCGATGTATTTGTCGCCGCCGTAGCTGTAGTACAGCCGATCGTTTTCGGAAATTCCCAAAAAGCCGTCGACTATTCCTTCCAACATGGTGGCTATCAGTTCTTCCACGGTTTCCAATTGATCCGCCGTGCCGTCTTTGGACACGATACCCACGACGTAATAGGTTATCAGATCGATAATAGCCTGTCGGAACTGTTCGCGCGTTTTCCAGTTATAAATTTCGAACGAGCCTTCGATATAGATATTCGGCGATACCGAATAATCACTCCACATTTCGCCTTCCGTAGGCGAAGTTCCCGCAAGGCATATCGCCGGTCCCGCGGAACGTTTGAACACGTTGTTTCTGAACGTCAAATTATACCCGGGACGGTTGTCGTCGGTATTCGTATTGACTTTTGCCGGGTCGCCGTCGTAATAGTTCGGATAGCGCCTGGACTTCATCGAATGGTTATATCCGAATACGGAATGTTTGTAGTTGTCGCCGAATATACACCCCTCTATCAGGACGTCGTTGACCCTCTCTATGGTTATTCCGCGTTCGGAATTGTATACTTCGCAATACATTATCGCCATGGGCGGATCGCGCGGAGTGTCGGCGTCGTTGATTGCCTTTTCGGTATACATTCCAAGCGAATAGCTGAATACGGCAAGAGTGTTGTCGGCTTCTTCCAACGTTTCGGCTCCGCGCATTTTCAGGTTGTATATCCGAATTTCGCCCAGACCGACCTCGTCGAAATACGCTTTCATCTGCGCCGCGTTCGGCGTTACGCCGTATTCGTTCCGATACATCGCGCGCAGTTTGGATAACATCAATTCGTATCTGTACGACAGCGCGCCCTGATCGTTTTTAGTAACTTTAACGTCCGTTGCGTCGTACAAATAACCGTTTCCGTATATACTGCCCATCATATTGGCGAACACGTTGTCGCCCCTGTTGGATTCGCTTCCGACGTCTGCGTCGTACAAAAAGTCGTCGCTTACGGCGGCGGCGCGTATATCGCTTTGCAACACGTAATCGTATGTAGGACGCTTGTAAACGGCTTTGAAATCCTCGAAATCGTAAACGTTTACGGAATTACGTTTTTCCGACATTTTAAACGTAAAGCTGCGTTGCACGCCCTCTACGGCGCGGTTTTGCATATAAAGCTTGGCGGTCACGGTGATAGCGCTGCCCGGAGCGTTCTCTCCGAAACGCAAAGTTATCCCTTCGTAGGCGTTCTGTCCGCGCTGTTCGAAGGAAATATATCCTTCGGTTTCCTCCTCCGGCACGGGGACGCCGTTAGCCGTCGTCGCGGAAACGCTCCAGGCGACGTCGAAAGCGCCCGAGGCGTAACCTGCGCCCAAGCCGAAGCCGAATTCCGTTATCAATTCGGTGTTTTCGGCGTTCAGCCAATAATTACCCCATACTCTGTCGCGCGCGATGCCGCGTTCGGCGTCGGCGTTGGTCAAACTCAACGCGAACGTCAGCGGACGTTCCCTGACGGTGACGGATACGGAAATCTGCTGTCCGTTTCGGGAAAATACCAAAGCGGCTACCCCGGCTTTATGCGGTTTCAACAGTCCCCTTGCCGCGTCCACGGTCAGAATATCCTCGTTCAGGCTTTCGACGGAATAATCGGTCAGGCGTTCGCCCGAAACCGCGCCGGATCTGTAATTTACGGTCGAATAATCGACCACATAAAAAGGCTGATTGCCGTTTCCGGCATATATTTCGTCGGGCAAAGAGGATATTCCCCAATTCGTATCGCTTTCCGTGACCGTCACGGTAACGGGCGCGACGTCATCGGCGGCGCGCGCCGCCAACGGTTCGCTAACTTC
>DVNF01000020.1 GCA_018714575.1 Candidatus Stercoripulliclostridium merdigallinarum | reverse complement strand
TCGAAGGTCAACGATCTGATTCCGGAATTGCAGGGCAGGTTCCCCGTAATAGTCGAATTGCAAAGTTTGACCGAAAGCGATTTTGCAAAGATTTTAAAGGAGCCGGATAACGCGATCATAATGCAATACGCGGCGTTATTGGGCGTAGATAACGTAAAACTGAAGTTTACCGACGAAGCGATCAACGAGCTTGCCAGGATAGCTTTCCTGGAAAACGAAAATAACGAAAACATCGGCGCCAGAAGGTTGCATACCGTAATGGAAATGCTGTTGGAAGACGTCAGCTTTAACGCTTCCGGCGGGCACGACGACGTCGAATTGGTGATCGACAAAGCTTACGTGCAGGAACACATGGAACGTGCGACAAAAAATCTGAATTTAAGGAAATATATACTGTAAGAAAAAAAGACTATGATCAACATACCCAAAGGCACAAAGGACGTCCTACCGGAGGACGCATACAAATGGCACTATCTTGAATCGGTCATCAAAAAGACGGCGGCGGATTTCGGCATACGCGAGATCCGCACCCCGACGTTCGAACATACCGAATTGTTTTTAAGGGGCGTAGGCGACACTACCGATATCGTCAATAAGGAAATGTACACCTTTACCGATAAAGGCGATCGCAGTATCACGCTGAAACCGGAAGGCACGGCAGGGGTGGCGCGCGCATATATCGAAAACGGCTTGCAAGAAAACCCTCAACCGTTGAAAATGTTTTATTTGACTTCCGTGTTCCGCTACGAGCGTCCGCAGGCAGGCAGGCTGCGCGAACACCATCAATTCGGTATCGAATTATACGGCAGCGCTTCGCCGTACGCCGACGCCGAAGTTATGTTGGTGGCAAAGACGTTGTTCGACAGATTGGGGTTGACCGAGCCCGTGCTGAATATCAACAGCATAGGCTGCCCCGAATGCAGGAAAAATTACAACGCCGCGTTGAAAGCCTACCTTGGCGACAACATCGATAAGATGTGCTCCAGCTGCCGGGAACGTTTTGACAAAAATCCGCTGCGGATATTGGATTGCAAAGAGGCAGGCTGCCGCGCAATTACCGCCGGAGCGCCGAAAACTTTGGATTATCTGTGCGACGATTGCAAACGTCACTTCGAGGAGTTGCAAAAGATCTTGACCGAAGCCGGCGTACGTTTTGCGGTCAATCCGAATATCGTCAGAGGTTTGGATTATTATACGGGAACGGTATTCGAATTTATATCCTCCGCTATAGGCGCGCAAGGCACCGTTTGCGGCGGCGGCAGGTATAACAATTTGGTTTCCGAGGTCGGCGGAAAGCCTACTCCGGCAGTAGGGTTCGGAATGGGCTTGGAAAGGCTGTTGATGATTTTGGAAAACCTGAATCTGTATTTAGGGGAACCCGAAGTCCCTGTAATATATATTGCGCCGGCGTCCAAGGAAGAGGCTGCTTTTACCTTTGTTCTGACCAACAAGCTGAGGGCGCAGGGACTAAGCGCCGACACCGATTTGGTGGGTCGCAGTTTAAAAGCGCAGATGAAATACGCCGACAAGCGCGGATATAAATACGTCGCGGTAGTAGGCTCCGAGGAGCGCGAATCGGGTAAATTAAAGATCAAAAGAATGTCAGACGGAGCCGTAACCGAAACCGGCTTCGATGCAATAGCGGAGGTGCTGAGATGAGCAAAATTACTTCTAAAAGAACGAAAATGTGCGGTGAATTTACCGTTTCGGACGTAGGTAAACATGTTACCGTATACGGCTTTGTCGCCAAATACAGGAATTTGGGCAGTATCATATTCGTCGATCTTAGGGACAGAACGGGGATATTGCAACTGAATTTCGATTCGGGAAAGAGCGCGGAGCTTTTTGACGAAGCCGCCGTGATCCGTAACGAGTACGTTATAAAAGCTACCGGCACCGTTCGTCGCCGCGGCGAAAAGAACGTCAATCCCAATATGGCTACCGGCGAAATAGAGCTGGAAGCCGACGCCGTAGAAATATTGTCCTCGGCGGAAACTCCTCCGTTCGCGATATCAGATCTTGCCAACGTAGGCGAAAACCTCAGGCTGAAATACAGATATTTGGATCTGAGGCGTCCCGCCTTACAAAACATTTTGGTAACGCGCGCAAAAATAGTCGCTACCACTTATCAATACCTGTCGAAGCACGGATTTATGAATATCGAAACTCCGTTCCTGGGGAAATCGACTCCGGAGGGAGCAAGGGATTATTTGGTTCCCAGCCGCGTACACCCCGGTACGTTCTATGCTTTACCGCAATCTCCGCAGCTGTACAAGCAACTGCTGATGATAGCCGGTTTCGATCGTTACTTCCAGGTCGTAAAATGTTTCAGGGACGAGGATCTGAGGGCGAACCGTCAACCCGAATTTACTCAAATCGACCTCGAAATGAGTTATGCGGAGAAGCCCGATGACGTCATGAAAGAGGCCGAAGGATTGATTCGTGAGATATTTAAAAATACGCTGGGCATGACTTTACCCAGAAAATTCAGGCGTATGAAATATGCCGAAGCCATGTCCCGGTTCGGTTCCGACAAACCGGACACCAGGTTCGGATTGGAAATACACGACGTCACAAAGCTGGTGAAAAAGTGCGGCTTTTCCGTATTCGAAAACGCTACAAAACGCGGTATGAGCGTGCGCGCTATCAACGCAAAGGGATTTGCCTCGATGACCAGAAAGGAAATCGATTCGATGCAGGAGGTCGTTCGCGAATACGGCGCAAAAGGACTGGCTTACATAGCCGTAAAGGAAGACGGTATAACCTCGCCGATCAAAAAGTTTTTCGCCGACGAAACTTTCAACGCGCTGATTGACGCCATGAACGGCGAAAAAGGCGACATAATCTTCTTTGTGGCAGACAAAGACAAAACGGTATTCGCGGCTTTGGGCGCGCTGAGATTGCATATTGCAAAGAAGTACGGGCTGATCGACGAAAACTCCTACGATATTCTGTGGATAACCGATTTCCCGTTGTACGAATACGACGAAGAGGAACACCGCTTGAACGCCATGCATCACCCGTTTACTTCGCCGGTACACGCCGACTTGAAGTACTTGGATAAAAACCCCTTGAAAGTCAGGGCTATGGCTTATGACTTGGTCATCAACGGTCAGGAAGCCGGCGGCGGTTCTATCCGTATACACACTCCGTCGTTGCAAAGAAAGATGTTCGAAAAGATCTCTTTGACGGAACAGGACATCAACGAAAGGTTCGGGTTCTTTGTCGAAGCCTTTAACTACGGCGTACCTCCGCACGGCGGTTTGGCATTCGGTCTGGACAGACTGACCATGCTGATCACTAAGACCGACAACATAAAAGACGTTATCGCTTTCCCGAAGAATCAATCTGCGGTAGGCTTGATGGAGGATTGCCCCTCTCAGGTCGAACAAAAGCAGTTGGACGAATTGGAAATTGCCGTCGGAGGTAAAAAGTGAGAGAGGTAGGCGTCGTCCATAAGGTTCGCGGAACTTTTGCCACGGTGCGTTTCGACAGAAAGACGGCTTGCGAAAACTGCAATATGTGCCTGAAACCCAGGGAAGCCAATTACGTAGAACTGAGGGTAAAAAACACACTTTCCGCAAAAGCAGGCGATTCCGTCGAAGTCGCTATGGGCGACAGGGCGGTGCTGACGGCGGCGCTGTTGGTATACGCGGTACCTTTGATAATAATGGGAATAGTGCTGTCGGTAACGTATACCTTAGATATAGGTATATGCCTTGCCGCTACGTTCGGTTCGCTGATCCTGGCTTTTATAGCTGTGGCGTTGATAGATAAATTCGTTATCCGACAGAAAAAAGAATACGCGCCGACAATGATCGCAATCGTCAATGCGGACAAGGCGGATAAGGAACAAAACGCGGCGGCCGAGACATCGGGAAAGACGGAGGCTACGGCTACGGTCGAAACCGAAGCGGAAGCGGAAAGTACAAGCGCGCATGCCGAGGAGTGAAACACAGTATATCGTTCAATTCTTATCATCAACAAATCGGCGTAAAACGCTTGCAGTAAAGTATGTAAAATAACTATAATTAAAACGAAAAACGAAATAAGTCACAAGGAGATATATTTATGACTATTATCCATAGTGCCGACGAATTCGATAAAGCGTTGCTTTCGAACAAAGTCGTATTGGTAGACTTTTGGGCGACCTGGTGCGGACCTTGCCGCATGTTGATGCCTGTCATCGAAGAAGTGGCGGCGGAAGCGGAAGGCAAATTTGCCGTTTTGAAAGTCGACGTCGACGAAAACGAACAACTTGCCATGAGGTATAAAATCATGACGATCCCCACTTTAATGGTCTTTAAAAACGGCGTAGCCGAGGACAAGAGTATCGGCGTCGTTCCCAAAACCGCTATAATGAAC
>DVNF01000019.1 GCA_018714575.1 Candidatus Stercoripulliclostridium merdigallinarum | reverse complement strand
GTATTGGGAACCGACGGCGGCGAAGTATATAAGGAAATGGAATCCGAAGTCGAATTGCAGTTGGTAAGGGAGCTGTATTCGGGGTTGAACGAACGCGACAGAGAGATCGTAAAGATGCGTTACGGTTTATTCGGCGAAACGGAACGCACTCAAAAGGAAATAGCGGATATGATGAATATATCGCAATCCTATATCAGCCGTTTGGAAAAGAGGATAATAGCAAAGCTGAAGCAGGAATATAAAAAGAAAGAAGAAAAATGGAATAATTGATAATAAAAATTTATCGTAGGGACATACTTACCGCATAGGAGGCATCCCTGTGGTAAGAAAAGTTACAGGAGTAAGAACCGAAGAATTGCCCGTAATGGACAGAGAGGAACAAGAACGAACGCTACGACTGATCAAGAGCGGCAGAAGCGACTTAAGAGAAAGATTTCTACTAGCGAATGCCAGATTAGTGCTTAGCGCGGTTCAGCGTTTCAGGTCGGCAAGGCAAAGCCCGGATGAACTTTTCCAAGTAGGAATGCTCGGATTAATGAAGTCGTTGGACAATTTCGATGCCGCTTTGGGGGTCAGATTCTCGACTTATGCAATACCGATGATACTCGGAGAAATACGCAGATTTATCCGAGAATCAACGGCGTTCAAAGTGGGTAGAAATGTCAGGGACATCGCGTTCAAAGCTGTCAAAGCCAGGGAAGCTATAGAAGCTAAAACTCCCCACGAAGCTACTTTAAACGAAATAGCGGAAGAATTGGGAGTACCCGGCTACGAAGTAGTCAGCGCATTGGACGCGTTAACAGAGCCTCAATCGTTGTATACCGAAGCATACGGCGACGAGGATTCGACCGAGCTGATAGACCTGATCAAAGACCCCGAGTGCGAAAAGGATTATTCAGAGAGAATAGTATTGAAAGAGGGCGTCGAATCTTTACCGGAAAGGGAAAAAAAGGTCATAGTTCTGCGCTATTATTCGGGAGCTACGCAAACGGAAATAGCACGGGCTTTGGGTATGTCTCAAGCACAGGTCAGTCGTCTTGAAAAGTCTGCTTTGGGCAGATTGAAAAATTCTTTCACGATGTAGTTCTGACCCGGACTCCGCCGACATATATAATATGTATTAGCGGAGTTTACATAGATGAGCGAGGGAATAGATTATACCTTTTGCGAATTAAGGGAAAAGGACGTTATCAACATTTCGGACGGCAAACAGCTTGGCAGGATCGTCGATATAGCCATACACTGCACGGGCAAGGTCGTCGGATTGGTGGCGGCGGGTGAAAAGAAGTTTTTCAAAAATTTTTCCGGCGGGGAATCTATTTTTATTCCGTGGAACAATATAGTCAAAATCGGCGACGACGTAATTTTGGTCGAATTGAAGCCTGTCGGCAGGGAATTAGCTAAATAAACTTTACAAAATAACGACTTTTTGTTATAATACACGCATAAAATACAGGAAGGCACAATATGAGATGTCCGTTTTGCGGTAATATGGACAGCAAAGTCGTCGATTCCAGAGTCTCCGACGACGGAGCGTCTATCAGAAGGCGCAGGGAGTGTACCGCCTGCGGCAAGCGTTATACTACATACGAAAAGGTGGAATCGACTCCGATCTTGGTGATAAAGAACAACGGCACCAGACAGATTTTCGATATAAACAAGATAAAAAACGGCATTATAAAGGCTTGCGAGAAACGCCCCGTTTCCATGGCGAAAATCGACAAAATGGTTTCGGACATAGAAAAGCAAGTCAATAACACTTTGGCGCAGGAAATTTCTTCCAAAAAGATCGGCGAATTGGTGATGGAAGGGCTGAAGGATTTGGACGAAGTCGCTTACGTCCGTTTTGCCTCCGTACACAGACAGTTCAAAGACATCAACACGCTGATGGAAGAGATCATGAAACTGACCAAATCCGATAAAGAGGGCGTTTAGTTTGAAAAGTTATCTGTATAAAGGCGCGAAAACCGTCAAGTTAGGCAAATTTTTGTCCGAAATGATGCCCGGACTCAGTTTCTCTTCTTTTAAAAGATTGTTATCGGACGGACGGGTAAAAGTCAACTCCAAAAGGGTAAAAAAGGAAATATATGTAAACCCGGGCGATACCGTCGAAGTCTACGGCGCGGACGGAGCGCCGTCTTTCCGTTCCGAAAGCGTATACGAGGACGATAACGTTTTGCTTGCGGTAAAGCCCAGAGGCATAGAAACCAAAAACTTTGCCGTGCTGGTTTCCGAGGAGCGCGGAACCCAATTTATTCCCGTACACAGGCTGGACACCAATACCGGGGGTATTGTGATGTTGGCAAAGAGCGAAGCCGCTTTCCGCGCCGCGGTAGAGCTGTTTAAAAAGCATTTGGTGGACAAAGAATACATGGCTTTGCTGTGCGGAGTTCCCGAAAAAAACGGCGTTTATACGGCTTATTTAAAGAAGGATCCTAAACAGGGCGTCGTAGAGGTTGCCGCCGTAAAAAAACCGGGTTTCGAAGAAATAAAAACGGGAATAGAACTAGTAGAGATGCGCGACGCGGAGATCGCGCTGTGCAGGATAAAACTGTACACGGGAAAGACTCATCAAATACGCGCGCATACGGCGTTTTTGGGGCACCCCGTGTTAGGCGATACGAAGTACGGAAATTTCGAGCTAAACCGCCTTTCTCGCGCTAAACGACAGTATCTGACAGCCGTCAAACTGTCGTTCGGAAGTATTCCTAAGGGCAATATTTTGTCGGCGCTAAGCGGTAAATCTTTTGAAATTCCTTGCGATTTTTAAAATTTATCGGTCAAAATTCCAAATTTTCACGTTTGATCGCCGCCCGAAGCTTTTCCAGGGCGGCTTTTTCTATACGGGAAACGTAGCTGCGGGAAATATCCATCAAGCGCGCGGTCTGTTGTTGCGTTTTCGGCGCGCCGCTGTCCAAGCCGAAACGCGAACGAATCAGGAACCGTTCGCGTTCCGACAGGTTTTCGTCTATCAATTTGTTCAGAAGCTCCTTTAAAAAGCCGTTTTCGACCTTTGTCCAAACGGAATCTTCGTCGATACTTAGCATATCTGCCAAAGTGACGTCGCCTTCCTCGCGGTCAGAGCCGACTTTTTCGTATATCGAAACGTCGTTTCTGCGCTTTTTGTAGC
>DVNF01000018.1 GCA_018714575.1 Candidatus Stercoripulliclostridium merdigallinarum | reverse complement strand
CCTTTCGGCGCCTCGATCCCCGCCGCGCCGACGCCGCCGCGGTACGGATTTGCGGTCAAGACCTTTCCGACGTCTTTCAGCCTGTCGGAATTGTACGGAGTAACTATCAACGTGACGTCGTTATCCGAACGGAATTCGGGTACGATCTTGTTCTTCAAAAGTATATCGTTCAGCGCTTTGCCGCCGCCCGGCGCGACTATTACTACCCTGGAAAAATCGTCGTTGTCCGCCGTCCGATAGCCCGCCGCGCAGGCAACGCGTTTGAACGCCGCCACGTCGGAATAAACCTTGTCGTATAATCTTTTCCCGTTTTCGGAAAAATACTTTGCGGCGGCTTCGATACCTGCCATCACGGGATAGGACGGCGAAGTGGTATGGAACAGCCTGAACGCCGCCATATAATCGTCGTATTCGTTTTCCGGAACGTGCAGCACGGCTCCGCCCGTCAGCACCGGCAACGTCTTGTGCATCGAATGGATGACCGTATCCGCATATTCGGTTGCCGAAACGGGCAATTTGTCGCTGAACGCAAAATGCGCTCCGTGCGAAGCGTCGACTATGACTTTTACCTTTTTTCCCAATCGCTCGATATCGTCACGGGGAACCGTCCTGCCGTAATAATCGGGGGATGTCACGATCACGGCGGTGGCTTTGCATTGTTTTACGGCTGCCTCGACGGGGATCCCGACGCTTTGATACGCCGCGGCGCCCGTCAGCCTAAGCGCGTTGTATACGGACGAATGCGCCGCCTCGTACACCAAAAATCTTTCGCGCCTGTTGCGGTATATCGCCGTCTGTATCAGCGCGGTTGCGCCTGCGGTAGAGAATATGACGGGAGCGGTGCCGTAAATTTTTCCGACGGCGGTTTCCGCCTCGGCGATTATCGTTTCCGGCGCCTTCAGGTCGTCCGTAAACGGCGTTTCCGTAGTGTCCGTCCACGCGATAGGCGCGTTGAACGGCGGAAAATCAACGATACCCCCGCTGTGGCCGGGGGTATGGAAGGAAACGTATTCGTTCAGTTGTATCAGCCTGTCGCCAAGCATTACTTCGACGGTTTCATCGTCGGGAACAACAGCACGTCGCGTATGGACGCCGAATCGGTAAACAACATTATCATTCTGTCGATACCTATTCCCAATCCTCCCGTAGGCGGCAAGCCGTATTCCAATGCGGTGACGTAATCTTCGTCCATCATCTGAGCTTCGTCGTCGCCGCCGGCGCGCTTTTTGACCTGGTCTTCGAAACGCGCACGCTGATCCTCGGGATCGTTCAGCTCGCTGAAAGCGTTGCCCATTTCGCGCGCGTTGATGAAAAATTCAAACCTTTCCGTCAGCCTGGGATCCGTGGGTTTACGCTTCGCCAGAGGGCTGACTTCCACCGGGTAGTCGATGACAAAGATGGGTCCCGTCAGAGTTTCCTCTACCTTTTGATCGAATACCTGATACAACAACGTGCCCCAGGTGATCTCCTTCGGCAACTCGACCCCTATCGCCCTGACCTGTTCTTTCAACGCTTCGACGTCAAGTTCCGCGTTAAAGTCTATGCCGGTGACTTTTTTTACGATATCTGCCATAGTGACGCGTTCCCATTCGCCGCCCAATTCGACGTCTTCGCCCTGGTAGTTCAATTTTGTGGTGCCCAATACCTTCAGCGCGCAATATTTATACAGCGCCTCGGTAATGTTCATCATATCGTGGTAATCGGCATAGGCTTGGTACAGCTCCATCGTCGTAAATTCGGGGTTGTGTTTCGTGTCCATGCCTTCGTTTCTGAACAGTCTGCCGAGTTCGTACACCTTGTCGAATCCGCCCACGATCAGCCTCTTTAAATAGAGTTCCGGAGCGATCCTGAGGTACATATCCATGTCCAGAGTGTTGTGGTGCGTTATAAACGGTCTGGCGTTCGCGCCGCCCATGATCGTGTTCAGAATGGGGGTTTCGACTTCGATAAAGCCGCGCTCGTTCAAAAATTCGCGTATGGCCGCGATGATAGCCGAACGCTTTTTGAAAACGTCTTTGACTTCGGGATTGACGATCAGATCCAGGTAGCGCTGTCTGTAGCGGATCTCGGTATCCTTCAGCCCGTGGTACTTTTCGGGCAACGGCCTGAGCGATTTGGTCAGCAACACGAAATCTTTGACTTTGACGGAAATTTCGCCTTTGTGCGTGACGAAAACGTCGCCCTTTACTCCGATTATGTCGCCGATGTCGCTCTTTTTGAAATCGTCGTATTTTTCCGCGCCCAATTCGTCTATGCGGAAATACAGCTGTATATCGCCTTTGGAATCGCGGATGTGCGCGAAAGCCGCTTTGCCCATAACGCGTTTGGACATTATCCTGCCTGCTATAGATACGCTTTTGCCTTCGTATCCGTCCAGCCCCGCCACGATGTCCGCCGAGTACGCGTCGACGGGATAGGATACTTCGCAGAAAGGATCCCGCTTCGCCGCCTTCAGCTCCTTTAACCTTTCGCGCCGCAGCGCGATTATTTCGTTTTCGTCCTGAAATTCCGTTTCTGCCGCCACCGGCCTGTTCTTTTCTTCGCTCATTATTTCGTGATCTCCAAAATCTTTAAATCTATCATGGCTCCGCCGGGGGATTTAAACGTCACGCCGTCCCCTGCCTGCTTGCCGATCAACGCCTTTCCCAAGGGGCTTTCGTCGCTGATCTTGTTGGCGGTAGTGTCGACTTCCAAGGGATTGACTATGGTATAGGTTTCGGCGTCTTCCTCGTCGTCGCCGTCAAACAAGACCTTTACCGTCAAACCGACCTGCACGGTTTTGGTGCTGATCAGGCTCATGTCTATCGGGTAAGCCACGGACAAAATTTCCTCTAAACGCACGATATCCGTTTCCAGCTTCTGTTGAGCGTCCTTTGCCGCGGTGTATTCGGCATTTTCGGACAAGTCGCCGAATTCTTTCGCCGTTTTCAACGCCAACGCCACTTCCGCTTTGCCTTCCGTTTTCAGATAGTTCAGCTTTGCGGTCAATTCGTCAAAATGCTTTTGCGTAAGCGGTATCTTCTTTTCCATAACAAACCTCGCGTTTCTGCCTTTCGGCAATTGTGAAGTACATTATAGTTTAAATATAAATTAAAGTCAATAATATATATAATTTTATTTCCTTATTTGGTTTCCGCCGCATATATCTTCTGCGGCGTTTCCCGACCTACGGGCGTTTTCCGCAACGGGCTAGGCGCCCTTACCGACGGTAAAAAAGTCCGTAACGCATACGGACTTTTGAAAAATTTTACGTTGTCGACAAGCCGACCTTGTCCCCGACCCTGCGGGCGGGACCGCCTAGCCTACCAAACGGACGGGAAGTACCAGATAAAGGTATTTGTCGCCCTCTTTCGGCAGGATCAGCGCGGGAGCCGTGGACGAATAGAAACTCAACTTTATGAAATCTTCCTTTATCCTGCTGAACGCGTCGAACAGGAACCTGGTGTTGAACGCTATGTCCAGATCTTTGCCTTCGACGGCGCTGCAAGCGACGCTTTCGTGGATCTTGCCCTGTTCGGAAGCCGAATCGATAGAGATCGTATTTCCGGAAACCGACAGCTTTACATAGTTTTTCTTGTTCTTTGCAACCAAAGACGCTCTGTCCAAACTTGTAGTCAACGCCTCTTTGTTGACCATTACCGAAGTGCCGGGCGAGCTTTGCGGTACGATTTTGCGGTATTGATAGAATTCGCCCTCCAACAACCTGGTCGTTATCAGCGTGCTGCCCAGATCGAACAAGACTTGGTTTTTGTCGGCGGTAACGCGGACGTCCATATCGTCTTCGCCGATTATTTTTACGATTTCCTGCAAATTCTTTGCGGGAATGACGACGTCGGGTTCCCCCGTCACGCCGAATACGCGGCACCTGGTGACCGCCAGCCTGAATCCGTCCAAAGCCACCGCCACCAATTCGTCGCCCTCGATCGAGAACTTGCATCCGCGCAATATCGCCCTAGTGTCGTCCTGCGAAGCGCAAAAGATGACTCCGTCGATAACTTCCTTCAATTCCTTATCCTTTGCGGTAAATCCGTTTTCGCCGCCGATCGCGCGCGGTTCGGGATACGCGTCGTCGTCCATGCATTGGAATTCGGATACGTTTTCGCCGTAGTTTACCGACAGCGTCGAAGAATATTTTTCGACTGTGACTTCGTCGTCGGAAACCTTCCTCATAAAGTCGGCGAAAATCCTGCCGGTCACCACCGTTTCGCCTTCCAACTTGATGTCGGCTTTGATCTTTGTGCGGATATACAGCTCTAAATCGGTCGCCATCAAAGTAACTTCGTCGCCGTAAGCGGACATTTTGATGCCTTCCAGAATCGGAATGTTGGCCTTGCCGGAAATGGCTTTGCAAACTATGTTCAGTGCGTCGGATAATTCTTTTGTGCCGCAAATAAATTTCATTATTTCTCCTTTTCTGACCGCCGTTATCACGCGGAACGAAAATCTGTAGTCTATATATTAGTTTAATCTTTTACGCCGCGTTTGTCAATAGCACAAGCCCCCTTCGCCCCAAGGCGAATTAAAAACCGTTGAAGCTTTTTCCGCATTGTGTTATATTAAATTACACAACTTACACAACGGATATTCGAAACGGAGGAACGTAATGGCAGAGGGCAGAAGGCGTCGCGTCAGGGAAAAAGTCGAAAAAGCCGGCATACAAATTCTGGCGGATCACGAAAAATTGGAATTCCTGATCTATCCGTACCTGCCGCGCCGCGACACCGTGCCCATCGCGCGAGCGTTACTTGCCAAATTCGGTTCGCTGTCGGGCGTGTTAAACGCGTCCTACGAGGAGCTTTGTTCCGTAAAAGGCATGCCGAAGTTGGCGGCGAAAACCCTTTCGCTGTTGAAATCGATAGTTTCGGAAGAAGCGCTGCTGTGCCCCAAACGCATCGTCAAAAATCCGCAAACGGCGGCTGAAACGGCGCTGAGCGCCTACCGCGCCATACCCTCGGAATCGCTGTACGCGCTCTGCCTGGATAAGGACGGAGTGTTGTTGAATATGCTGCCCGTGTGGCAGGGAGAACGCCCTTTCCGACACGTCTCCGCCCAGGATATAATTTCCGTCATGCTCCGCGCCGGCAGCGACTTTTTGATCTTGGCGCGCTGCGGCGCCGACGCTCCGCTCTTTTACGAAGAGGACGAGGATCTGATCTTTGAAATTCGCCGCGCTTTCGAAAACCTGTCCTTTACCCTGTGGGATTATCTGGTCCTTTCCACCGACGGCGTCTACAACGCCTACCGCGACTTAACGTCCGACAACGACGACCCCGACTTGAACCCTTTTCCCGATTACGATTGATATTCGATTGTGCGCTTTAGGGTTTCCGATTTTTCGTTATCGGTATCCCGTACTCAGGTTTGTATAAAACTTTACTTCGCGCGTTATTATAATGCCCATTCCTTATATGCATTATATCCAAGCCGTTTTGCCCGACCTTAGCCGGGTCGGTATTTCCGAAAAAACCGCCTGAACTTTACAGATATTCCGCGCCGATCCCGCCCCGTTTCCGGCGGCTGTTTACATGCGCTAAAATCATCGATTTTTCGACATATTGTAATATATTTTATGTCATTATCGCCTTTGTTAAAGCTTTTTTGCGGTGTTATAATTTTACTCGCCTAAGGGGGACAAAATCAGATATTTTTCCCCTAAAGGCGACTGTGAAAGAGGAATAATATCTTCTTTCGCAGATAATCTGTTTTTTTCGGGAGGGTTTAATATGAATGTTACATGTGTTACCGTAGCTTTTCCGCCTGCCGAATTAAAGGCGATGGAATTGTCGGAAGGCTATTTGCCGGTGTTGGCGTCGGTGGATACGTTAGAGGAACTGTACCGCGTGACGGCGGAACGCGTGCCTTCGGTCATCCTGGCATACGCGCCGCGCTCGGCGGCTCCGGAGGATCTGAAGGCTTTTGCCGAATCGCTGGATCCCGCCCCGGCCCTGCTGTTCGTCACCGAGAACGAAGACTATAACGGTTTCGATTGCGTTCCGGTCGCGGCAGGCTATGCCGAAGTAAAAGCGCGCGCCATACACGCGGCGCAAAACAACTCGCAGTTGGTGATTCGCCTGAAAGACAAGGCGTTGGACGAAAGAATAGCCAATATCTTTCTGTCAGCGGGCATACCGCCGCACGTCAAAGGCTACCGCTTTTTGCGAGAAGCGGTCAAAAAAATCGTTGCCGAACCCGATTTGATCAATGCCATTACAAAGGAGCTGTATCCGGCGGTCGCTACCGAATTCGGCACGACCCCGTCAAAAGTCGAACGCGCCATTAGGCACGCCATCGAAGTAGCTTGGGCGCGCGGTAAAATAGAAAATATAAACAATATATACGGAGTAAAGGTCTTCGGCCGCGGCGAAAAGCCGACCAACGGCGAATTGATCGCGTTGATAGCGGATAAATTGATTATCGAATATTCTTAAGTCCGAAACGGTGAAAAACGTCGCGCTACTTCGTTTACTGTGCGCGGCGCAAGACAGTCATTTAGGGCACTAAACTCCTGCCTTGCGCCACTGCACGAGCCTCGTATCGCTAGTTTTTGACCGTTTCGGGCGGAATCAAGATAATATCGTATTTTTTGCGTAGCTTGCGAGCCTTGCCCGGCGGCCTTTTGACCGTTTCGGGCGTTATCGGGATAAAAGCATTAGTTCTATGTAGCTTGCGAGCCTTGCACAGCTTGCTTTTGACAAATCCGGGCGTTATTGCGGAAAACATAATAGGATATTTATTTTTCTGTTTGGCTCCGTTCAGCTTGCTTTCTAACAGTCCGCTCTGTGTAAGCGAAAAGCGGCGCGATCGAAAAATTTAATTTTTTCTTGCCTGTTTTTTACGACCATCACCGTTGAAAAGGCGCGACCGTAATTTCGGGTCGCGCCTGTTTTGACGAGAATTTTAATTCGGCTTTTACCGAAAGTCTGCTGCCTACAGCAAGGATCTGTACAGCGCGGCGATATCTTCCTTAGTCGGGTCTTTCGGATTGCCCGGACGGCAAGCGTCCGCCATGGCGGATTCTGCCAAAAAGTCGACGTCCTCTTCCTTTACTATACCTTTCAGCGTTTGCGGAATGCCTACGTCGATCGCCAGCTTTCTGACGGATTCCACCGCCGCTTAGCTGCGGTTATTCATTGCCAACGAATAATTCGTATATTCGCCGTCTTCGCTGACGTCGGCTATGACTTCCGCCCATTCGGGCAAAGTATATTTTCCCTCTTCGTTTTCCAGCTCTATTTCCAATACGCAACGGTCTTTCCAAAAAGGATAGACGTCGATTTCCAAAATCCTGCCGCCGTAGGGAATTTTATACCTGGTCTTTTCCAAACCGCAAAATGCTTTTGCCTTTAGCTCGGCAAACTCCTCTGCTGTGATCGTCCGTTCATCCTCTTCGCGCGTAAAACCGCCGATCGACCGCTTTGCCGTCATCGTGTATTTTTCGCTGTTTTCGGTCACGGAGCGCCTGATACGCAAGGTGTCATAGCCTTTCGGAGGGTCTAAATAATATTGAAAAATACGCGTTCCCGTCAGCCCTTTCGGAACGCCGTCGGATTTTATTAAAAACTTTTTTTCACACTCGATCGCCATCGTTTTACAGCTTCTTCCTGTATTTGGGCAGCTCGATATAGAACGTGGAGCCTTTGCCCTTTTCGCTGATGACTCCGTATACGCCGCCCGGGTGCTTTTCCATCACGGACTTGACGATACTGAGTCCCAAACCCGTACCTACGGTTGCCCGTCTGTGCGATTTCGTCGATTTAAAATACCTGTCCCATATATGCGGCAGAATGTTTACGTCCACGCCTTCGCCGTGGTCGGTGACCTCTATCCTAACGTTACCTTGACGGGTATATTGTTTGATAAGGACGGTCTTGTCGTCCCCGGCGTAGTTGACCGCGTTGTTGATCAAATTATATACGACTTGAACGATACGCGCTTCGTCGGCGTACACCAACGCGCGCTCCTCGTGTTCGAATTCCAATTTATATCCCAGGTGTTCGATCAGCTTTCCGTGGCGTTCTATCAATGCGGACAGCGTTTTGACTATGTCGAACGTGTCGAAACGCAGCTTGTCGCCACCTTCCTGGGTACGGCTGAGTTCCAGCATATCGGTGACCAGATTTGTAAGGCGCGTTGCTTCGTCTATGATGACGTTGAAGTTTTCCTCTTTGGCTTCGGAGGGAATGTCCCTCATCAATTCGGCATAGCCTTTTATCAACGTCAGCGGCGTCCTGAGGTCGTGGGACACGTTGGCTATCAGCTCTCTGCGGTAATGTTCGGTTTCGCCGACTTCCTTTGCCGCCATTTTCAGACTGTCGGTCAGCTCGTTGACTTCCTTGTATCCGTGCGCCGAAAAATCGGGAGCTTCCTCGCCCCTGGCTATCTCCGTAGCCGTTTCCGACAGCTTTACCAACGGATCGGCTATCGCTTTTCCGAACATAAACGAACCGATTATTCCCAACGCCAAAAAGCCTACGGTCAAAGTCATTATTACTATCAAAAACGTATACTTTACCGTGACGGAAGGCGTCGTAACCGTTTCTACGCCCACCAAAACCGCGCCGTATTCGGCGCTGTCGGCAATTCTGAATACTATGTGCGTGTTGATTTTGTCGGAAACGTCCGGAACGGAACCGGTCAGTCCCAGATCGTGTATGGGCGTCGATTCTCCGTTCATGAAAGATTCTTCGTCGTATTCGCCGCCTGCCTCGGTCGCCAGCCGCATATATTCCAATCTGTCCTCGGTGCCGATGCTGTGCAACATACAGCTGCGGTTGCCGTGAACGGCGTCGGAATACAGCGTTTCCCCGTTTTCGTCGTAGACCAGGATACAGATGTTTTCGGAAGCGGAAAGTTTATTTATCAAAGTTTCCGAATACAGCGAATCGACGTTATCCGCAATGGCTTTGGCGGCGTCTTTTGCATAAGAAAGGCGCAGCGCCCCGTACAACGGTATCGCCGCCAGCGCGTAGATCAACCACAATGCGGCG
>DVNF01000003.1 GCA_018714575.1 Candidatus Stercoripulliclostridium merdigallinarum | reverse complement strand
TCGCAGAACCGCCGCAAATCGCTCCGATATACATTCCTTTATAATATAACGGAACTGAAAAATCGGTTAGACCGAAATTACATTTATAAATATGCGAACGCCTACCCCTTGCCGATTCGAACGTAGAATGGGCTGCCACTGTCAAACATTGTTTCTTTAATTCGGGATTAAGTCTGGCTGTTTTGCAAAAAAGTGCGTCGTTGCACGGCTTTACTACGATATTGCCTATGTTATCCAAAACGCACAAGTTCATTCCGGTAGCCTTGGCGATGGAATCAAGAATTATCTTCAGTTTGTCCAAAGGAGTTATTTGGGATATTTGCGCGTCATTCATACGGCCTCCATTTCCCTACTCTCCATTGTTCCGACAACGTAAAATTTGTCCAACAGAATTATACAATACAATGCAAGATTTGTCAATTGTTCGGAGGTCTGTTTTTTTGTATGATTGAAGTGTAGAAAACATAACGGGCAAGGCGGGCCCTTTCGGGAGGTGAAACGTTTCCGCTGATAAAATTTCAAAAAAATCAAATTCTAATTTTAAAAGGAGGACGAAAATGGATTATTTCAAGAACGGTTTGAAAAATTATTTCAAGATAAACAAAGTTGCTGTTATATTTCTGATCGTTTGCCTTGCCGTTATATTTCTCAGCAGTTTCATCGCTTCCGGAATCCAATCCGACGGTTGGACGGTAGAAGTCACCGACCTTCGTGACGCAACCAACGAAGGGACCAAAGAGGTAGTGACCGTAACGGACGGCGTAACCACCGTAGAAACCGAGGAAATCAAAGGCAAGGTAGTCAGCGGTATCCTGTTTAAACCCAAAGCGGCTTCCGCCGAAAACCCACTACCCGCAGTCGTGCTAACTCACGGATACCTGAATAACCGTGAAATGCAGTTACAGAACGCAATCGAACTTGCCAGAAGAGGATTCGTAGTCCTGACTGTAGACCGCGAAGGACACGGAAACTATGAAAACACCGGCGACACCGGAGCACTGATGGCTACAAGCGGATTATACGATTCCGTAAAATACGTATATAATCTGGACTATGTAGATAAGGACAAGATCGGTATTTCCGGCCATTCCATGGGCGGATACACTACTGCCGTAACGCTGATGCAAGACGTACAGCTGGGTTTGGTCAGCGCAGGTCTGATGCAGGCGTGGAGCACTTTTATAACGGCAGGCGCTGACGTAGACGTCGGTTTCTTAAAAGCATACGACGACGAATTCTTCTTTACCACCGAAGAAAACGGCGGCACGATATCGCGTGAATGGCTGACGACCGACCAAGCCAAAGAATTTGTCGGCGAGACGGGCGACAGCGTAGTAAATAAAGGTATCTACGTAAACGGTCAATTAGTCGAAACCGAAGGCGGTCAGGAAGTAGACGGAGCCTTCAGAGTTATCTATGAAATCGACGGCGTTCACCCCCAAAACCATTGCTCGGTAGAGGGCGCAAATGCTGTTGTAAACTTCTTCTACAGCGCATTCGGGACCCCGAACGGCTATGAATATATACCCGAAACCAATCAAACGTGGTGGGTAAAAGAGATGTTCTCTTTGATCGGGCTCATCGCTTTCTTTGCATTGATTTTCCCGATGGTCAGCTTATTGCTGAGGATCCCGTTCTTCCGTTCGCTTGCCGGCAAGCAAACCGTATCCGCAGACGGAACTTTGGTTTGGACGGACAATGCCCTTCCCGAAACTAAGCCTTTAAAGGGTATTCAAAAGAACCTGACGTATTGGTTAGGCGCAATCGGCATAGCCCTGTTCAGCGGTTTTACGATACAATCCATTTGTACCGAATACGGCGATAAATGGTTCCCGAACACTCAGCTGTATCCGCAAGACACCACCAACTGGGTAGCGATGTGGGCGGTATGCGTGGCGTTGTTCTCGGTTGCGGTAATTCTGTTCTTCCGGTTCGTCAACGGTGCGATCAACAAGTTAAGATACAAAGAGCAATCGTCGTCCTATACCGAAAACCCGTTTGCCGCGGCAAAGCTGCAGACCGGCTTTACCGGCTTGGTCAAAACCTTTGTGTTGGCTTTGGTCGTAGTCGGATTGCTGCTTGCATTGTTGTTCCTGAATTGGGCGATCTGGAAAGTTGACTTCCGTATTTGGACGCTTGCGGTAAAGGTATTTGACCTTGGAGTATTCTTGCCCACAATCGTAAGGTACTCGGTTTTCTTCGGAATATTCTTTATTATCAGCGCGATATTCAACGAAAACTACCGTGCAAAGAACATTCCCGAATGGGCAAGCATATTGATAAACGTATTCTTCAACATTATCGGAGTATTGTTGGTGGTGGCGATTCAATACGGAACGTTCACTACTACGGGTGAAATGTGGCAACCCGATATGGCGCTTGGATATATCGTCCTGTTCCCGATGATCCCGATTTTGGCAATAGCTACGGTAATATCCAGAAGAATGTCCGCAAAGACCGGCAATATTTGGTTGGGCGCTTTCATCAATACGATGCTGTTTACGCTGATAACCTGCACCAATACAGCCGCCAGCTTCGCCTATGTAATGGGTTGATTTAATTAAGCCCTTGCAACCCTAAAAGCCGGCTTAAACAAAAATACAGCGTCCCGGAAACGGGACGCTGCTTTTTATTATCCTGCGTCAAAAAGGCGCGGACTGCCGATCACTTTCCCCTATTGTCGGCGTTTCTTATCGATCTACGGAACTTCGCGGGGGGCATCGAAACGTACTCCTTGAATATCCTGTTAAAATGACTTAAACTGTCATAGCCTAAAAGTCCGGCTATTTCCAACGTAGACATATCCGTTTCCGCCAGCCATTCTTTTGCGTAATCGCATTTCATCTCCTTCAAATATCCGGCTACGGTTTTACCGGTGTACCGTTTGAAGTAATCCACCATGACCGGAGGTGAAAAACTGCCCATGGCGTAAACGTCTTTAGCGCGGCAGGCAATGTTCTCCGGCGCATGTATCTTTTCCAATAAGGCTTTGAACCAATCCGGATATTCACCCAGCTCCTTTACGCCTGTAGCGCATAAAATAGATATTATCTGCGCTATCATCGCGCATATCAAAGCTACATATCCGGTTTCGCCACGCCGCATTATCATAGTGATAAGACCGGCTTTGGCGTTAAAATAGCTTAATTCGTCCGCAGTTAATTCAACGTATCTGCGCGACGCAGGGGCGACGAAAGTTTCGAACGAAACGCCCAGCGCGGCACAAATTGCATAGAACTTCTCCGGAGCCGCGCAGAAATTAATATGTATAGAAGATTTATCCCCTATCCGACGAAACTGATGCGCGTCCTCCGGCGCAAGCATTACCAAAGCTCCTTTCCTCAATATCGTCTTTTCTCCGTTCAGTTCGTGTCGCGTCGCTCCGTCCGTAATTATAAAAAATTCATAAAAATCGTGACGATGCAACGACGTTTCGCTATCACGCCACCAATGAAACGACACTCCGTATTTATCCAGGCATAAATTATTCCTGCGGTTTACCGTAACGACCGAAGAATCATCTTTTATGCCTGAAACCTGACTTATTTTATCCCTTTCCATTTTATACTGCCTTCGGATATATTTTAACAGATACCGCTATTACGTTCAATATCCTGCGCAGAATTTATCGGATACAAAAAGTCAAAACGGGATTCCTAAAAAAAACGCAAGTTTTACGTCAACGTATAATATATAATTGAATTAGGAAGGAACGATCATGAAACTGCAACATTTCATTCCTAAAAACAAAGAGAAAACCTATTATTCGATACCTTTTGAGGTACCTGAAAACGTAGAGCGCATAACCGTCGGGTACGACTATAAACGCCCCGTCCGAGGCGCTCTTGCCGACTTTTTTCCGACAAACACGATCGATATAGGTTTAATGGACAACGAGGGCAACTTCCTGGGATGGTCCGGCAGCGCGCACAAAGAGATATTCGTCGGGGAATTTGCCTCCTCCGACGGCTATCTGCAGCGGAAAACCGCTGCCGGCACATGGCAAATTCTGGTCGGTGCTTATCGAATTATGGACGAAGGCGTCGAAGTCACATATAATATCGAATTTACGTTCAGGGAGAACCGACTGCTGTTCGGCGATCTGCACATACACACTACCGCGTCGGACGGCTCGTTGGACGCTTACAGTGCAGGTAAGCTTGCATTAAAAAAGGGATTGGATTTCGTCGCTTTGGCAAATCACAATAATTTTGCGGAGAATCTGCATCTGCCGTCATTAAAAAATTTGACTTTTATACCGGCTGTCGAATGGACGCACTATCGCGGACACATGAATTTTTTCGGCGTAGCCGCACCGTTCGAAAATTCTTTTATCGCCAACACGACGGACGAAATGCGCGCGCTGATACGGCACGCTAAAAGTAAAGGCGCAGTTATATCCGTAAACCATCCTAAATGCCCCTTCTGCCCCTATCTGTGGGACGACGATTCGGCGTTCGATATGATGGAAATTTGGAACGGTCCGATGACCGAAAGAAACGTAAAAGCCATAATTTGGTGGACCGAACTGCTGAAAACGGGGCGCCGTATCCCAATATGCGGAGGCAGCGACTACCATACGCCTTACGGCGTTACGCGGCTGGGAAAGCCGGTCACGGGGGTTTATACTCCGTCACGCGGAGCCGCAGATATCCTGAACGCCATATCGTCGGGACACGCCTTTGTCGCCGGCGGAGTAAACGGCGCGCGTCCTAAACTCCGGTATGGCGAAGCTATGATGGGCGATACGGTAAGCTTTGACGAAAACAAGAAATTGCTGATAGAAATATCGGGACTGCGTTCCGAGGACGTTATCCTGGTGACCGATAATGGCGAACGCGTAATAGCGCGTAAAGCCGCCGGCGATTTATCGGCGGAGGCAGCTGTCGACAATATTAAATTTGCCTATCTTATGTTAAAAAAACGCGGTTTTATAACTGCCGTGACCAACCCTGTCTATTTTCAATAGGAGCGCGCTATGACAAATCCCGGAATTCCGATTAACGAAACCAAAAAGACTTCCCCTTTCCGTTACGGCATAGGTATGTTGGGCACTTCTATACCGATCAACATGTTCAAATCCTTTGCCGCGGCGTTTTACGTCATACAGTTGGGACTGGATATGGAATTGTACTCGACGGTATTGCTGATATATACTTTTGTCGACGTCATAGACAATCCTATCTACGGATTCTTATCCGACAGAACCAATACTAAATGGGGCAGACGCCGTCCGTGGTTGCTGATCGGAACTCCGCTGATGGTGGTTTGTTTCTTGCTTTTCTTCAACGTACCGGCTGCCATTCAAAGCGACAAATCTAAACTTTATATGTATATGTTGCTGACATACCTGCTGACCGGAACGTTGGACTCGCTGATGAACGCTAACTACGGCGCTTTGTTCCCGGAACTGTTCAAAGACGATTCTCAGCGCTCGAAAACTAACGCGATCCGCCAGATTTCACAACTTGTCGCAATGGCTATCAGCATCGCGCTGACGCCAATGGTCGCTGAAAAAATAGGTTATAATTATACGTCTATAGTATATGGAGCTTTGGCGCTGGCGGTACTGATGTACAGCTTTACGGGCTGTCACGAAAACAACGTTTACGTCAGCGAGTCTAAACCGAATCTGATAAAAAGTATCGTTGACTTGTTGAAAAATCCTAAATTCTGGATATACGGCTTTGCCGGAGCGTTTTATTCGGCGGCTTTTTCGCTGATTTCGCAAGCGCTGTCTTTCTACGTTAAATATACTCTGGGACTTGGCGGCACGGAGACTACTTTGGTGTTGGCAACCGTACTAGGCGTTGCCGTAATAGGCATTCTGATGTGGACGCTGATTGCAAAAAAAATGCACCTGGTCACGATATGGCGCATAGGCTTCCTGGTAATGTTCCTGGGATTCATACCGTTATATTTCGCAGACACTCTCGGGGCGACCATCGCTATCGCCAGCGTAATGGGCTTGGGTATTGCGGGCGCGCTGAGTACCATGGACTGCATATCGGCAAAAATAATCGACGACGACTACCGCAAGCACGGCATCCGCCGCGAAGGCGTTATCAGCAGCTTGGTCGGCGTGATGAACCGATTGAACGGTTTATATACTTCCCTGGCGTTTTTCGTCGTAGCACGGGCATTCGGCTTTGAAAACGGCGACAACCCCGGCGAAAATCCGGCGGAAGCTTCGCGCGTTCTGCTGTGCGTATTTCCGGCAATAGCCATGTTATTGGCAGTAATTTTCTCTTTCTTCCTTAAATTCAAAGACGAAGATAACTCTGCCGGGACTGCCGAACCGAACGGAAAAGGAACGATTGCAGACCAATCAATCGCCACACAGCTTGATGAACCGATTTATTAATAAATATTTAATTCTGAACGCCGACGATCTCGGCTACAATGCGGCGCAGAACTCTGCCATAACGGAATTGTACCGCACAGGAGAGATCAGTTCCGTATCCGCGCTTACCGTAACGCCCTACTCGGACGCAGGCGCGCGCATAGCGTGCGAAGAAAAAATGTCGGTCGGAGTGCATTTCGCGCTTACGTCCGACGAAGAATGCGCACGTTGGCACAGCGTCAGCGGAGCGGCGTCGTTGGAAGACGAAAAAGGTTTATACTCCGACGGCGTTAAGCTTGCCTTATCCGCAAAGAGAAAAGACGTTCGTAAGGAATTACAAGCTCAATACGCATATTTGACTTCACGCGGAATCAAGCCTGATTATGCCGACAGTCATTGCGGCACATTATACGGAATAAACGGACGAAGATTTTATAAAGACGCATTCTCATTCTGTAGTGATTACGGGATCCCGTTCCGTTTTCCGAAAAGCCCCGAGTTTATTGTACGGCAAATAGGTCGTTCATCAAGGATCATAAATTCTTTACACGCTCACATCGTTAAGCTTGCAGAAAAGTACGGGGTTATACTGATAGACGATCTGATATCGAATCCGTGGCGCACGGGAGCGGAGGAAGCGTTACGCGACTATTATATAAGTGCAATAAAGGAGTTGCGCCCCGGAATCACGGAGATATTTTTACACCCTGCGCTGCCGATAGCTAATATGACGCCGGAATGGCAAAAACGCGTTTGCGAATACGAAATTCTGAAAAGCGGTATTTTGCGTAAAACGGCTGAAGAATGCGGGGTAGAAATAATCCGCCGCGGCGAAATAAAGGCTCTTATCGCAAAATAAGCACGATCATAACTGATTAATTACGGATTTTCATAATCCGAGTTGCGCACCCTTTTAAGTTGCGCCCACCTGCCGGACGGGCGCATGTTTGAACAATATCTTTTACTTTTCATCATTCTATTTCTTTAAAATTTATATGTAAAATTAAATTTTTAAAAATATTTCATATTAATCTCACCTATTCCGTCACAACAAAAAGCCCGTTTTTGGCTCCATTGGTTATGGGTTTAGTCGATAAAAGTGCCAATCTACAAACCGAGCAGAATGACTGCCGGTAGCATACTTTCAAATGCGAGGACAAGGGAGTTTGCCAAAACATAAATTACCGCAGTCATAGAAATGAAGAAATAGCGCATTTTACCAACTTATCCTATGTATGTGGCAAGCTATTGTAATGCCCGAACGCGTACCAACTTATATTTTTGACATAAAGAAAAGGTCGTTGCATCGCAACGACCTTTTCTTTGTTATTACTACTTATCTTTTCTTATCTGTTGACCCAAAAAACGGTGCAACATGAACAATTCCGTTTTCTATATCAACGCAAATTCGTTGATGACAGTTTTCACATTTTGTTACGCCATTTTTAACAAACTCGGCTTGAAGTAAAGTGGCAGAACACAACGGACAGCAAGCATATACCTTTACTATCGGATCTTTATATGTTTCTTTCGTCTTTTCATTCATTTTATCCCCGCTCCCGTTTTTCTGATTGTATTCGTTTCTTTTTACACCTCATTTGCCTTTCGTTTTTTCTTTTTCCGCACCAAAATGATTATCAACGTAATTCCTGCTGCAAGCACAAGAACGCACGCGACAAGTATCAGAGCGTAACCCCACATCGGCATTACAGATGCAACTCCCGGTATACAGATGATAAACGTACCTGTTTTGTCCGTTTGCAGCCTCACGTATCTGCCGTACCCCGAACAATCGATTTTTGTCAATTCTCCGTCGTCGCTTAAATGATAGACGACGATTTCATTGCGGTCATAGGTCATATCCGCCTGCAAATACAGCGTGATATTTCCGCTTGGCGTCGCTGCCGTGCCGTCCGACTGAACGAGCGAGATGCCGAACACCTCGAAGTTGTCCGCTATGCTCGCCATTTTACCTGCCGCCGTCGTATAGACACTACTCCCCGACGTGATGCGGCTTGCAAGCAATGACGTTCCCTCTGCAAGCACGCCGTTTGCGTCCTCGAACTTTGCAAGCGTGCTGCCGCCCGCAACAGAGGTTATCGCCACGTCGTATTCCGTATAGGTATTGTTGCCGAGATTAGTCTTATACGTTGCGCTCTCCGCACGGTACACGACATGGTACTCCCCTATGTTTTCCAGCGTAAGAGAATTATTTGTGACAGATATTTCCGTCTGCTCACCGCCCTGCACATAATACGCCGAAATGCTCACGTCAAGATTTTCATTGCCAAGCGTTGCCGTTGCGGAAGGAATAGGAAATACCGAACCGCGCGACGCCTCGTAACTGTTGCCCGCCGTCGTTTGGATGACGGGAACGTACTCCGCAGGGCGTTCGCC
>DVNF01000188.1 GCA_018714575.1 Candidatus Stercoripulliclostridium merdigallinarum | reverse complement strand
GCGTCCAATCGCGCCGCCGTTTCGGAATAATAGGTTTCGACGCGTTCTTTTAAGGCGGCTAACGCCCGTTGTTTGTTTCGTAATTGACTGCGTTCGTCGCGGCAGACGACGGTGATCCCGGTAGGTAAGTCTATGGCGCGTACCGCGGTTTCGACTTTGTTGACGTTCTGACCGCCGGCGCCGTCCGAATGAAACAGCTGTATCGCCACGTTCTTTTCGTCAAAGGCGCCCGACGTTTCGACATAGGGTTGGGACCTCACTTCCATTGACGACGAATCGTCCCCGTAATGTATTCCCGATTCGTAATCGAAAAAACCGCTTGCGCCGGAAACGGACATCTGAACGAAAGTCAGCTTTCCCTTTTCGCGGCGGCTTTCGACGATATCGACGTCGCCGTCCAACAGCTTTACCGCGCCGGAAACGGCTTTGACGTAAAATTCCGTAATGGCGGCGTTGCCGCCGCGGAGCTTTAACGTAAGTTTGCGCTTTTCGGTAGTCTTTTCGGACGGCAGAGCCATTTTAAACAGCAATTCTTCCCGTTCCTTTGCCAATGCTTTCGTTTCGGGAGCGGCAGGGTCCGAAGCGGCTATCAGATCTCCGATCTCCGCCCACTCCCTGTAAGCCGCGGCACGTTTTTCTATCGCGCGGCTTTCCCTGATCAGCGCGGAGTAAACTTCGCGGTCGGCTGAATATTCCGGTGCCGCCAACATCTCGGTCAGTTCGCGGTAGCGCGCCAGCGCCTTTGCTCCGCTGTCTATTATGTTTTGGAAAATGCCGTCCATAGCCGAATTTTATATGTCTGAAAGCCGTTCAGATCCGCGTTTTCAAAGCCGGGATTTCCCTCAGGTTACTGCTGATCTCTATTTCCAACCCCATGTCCGTCAACATGCGGAAAAAGGTTTTTTCGAAATCGGTAGAAATTATCATTCTGGTAAAAGAAATCGCCGTAATGCCGTTATAGGTAACCACGCCTATGTTTACGGGAACCTTTTTGCTGATATTTATATTAAACGTAAAACGGTTTACGAACCGTTCCATACCCGACGGCATCTTTACCACGCCCAGGTTCGATATTATCAAAGTCTGCTTTGTCTTTTTGCTGACCGCCTTTCCGAATTTGGTAAAAAAGGTTTTCAGCCCTACGGGCAGGATCTTCATCAAAGGGTTGGTCGAATAGAATGCCGACAGCGAAAGTTTTTCGGCAAGCTCGCCTGTATCCGACAGGCTTTCCGCCAGCTGCCTTTTGCAAATAGCTATATACGCGTCCAGATCGTCCGGCGTTACTGCGGGGTTGACGGCGCATTTGGTCAGAGTGGTAAAGTTGGTCAACGTTTCGGAAGGGAAGATCTTCCTCAGGTTTACGGGGATCATTGCGACCAGATCCAAACCCGACTCGTTGTTTTTAAAGAAAGCTTTTTTTATTGAAAGCAGCGCCGCGGCGGCTATAAACGCCGTAACGGTGCAATTATGCGCTTTTGCGGCGGCGTGCAGTTTTTCCGCCGAAGTATACCCGTGGATCAGCCCGTAGCCCAAAGTTTTAAAGCGTCTTCCGCGTATTCCGAAACAGTTTTTACCTGCCATTTTGCCGACGACGCCGCCCAACAGGTTGTACTGAGTATAATACTTGGAAATGCTGTCCTCGGTTTCCGCCGACCTTACCGGTTCGCCGACTACTTTTATGTTACCTTTCGGGGGCAGTTCCTCGCCGCACTCGTCCAGGTAGCGGTATACCAAAGACTTCAAAAATTCTATGGCGCCCGAGGCGTCGCAAAGCCCGTGGAAAAAGTCCACGGAGATGCGTTTTTTATAATATTGAACGCGGAAAAGGTAGCGGTTGTTTTTCAAAGAATCTATCTTTTGGAACAAAATACCGTTATCGGGAAACGCCCTGGGGGGCAGTTCGTTCTGATCGAAATAGTATCTGAAAAAACCCTTTCGCAGTTGTACGGCAAAGGTGGGGAAGCGCGGCAGAATATCTTTCAAAGCCGTTTCCAGGTTGTCGCCGTCGACGAAATTCTCCATTTCGGCGGAGAGTCGGAAAATAGACATGGTAGTGGCGGTACTGCTCATCGGATAAATATCCGCGGAGTTATCCATTCTATACCACTTTGATTGCGATTCAGGGGATTTTCGCATGGTTACATTATAATTGATTATATAATTTTAGTCAACGGTTTGCGTCCGCGGTGAGGCGGCGGCTGAAACGCATATTTTGTCGCGGCGGCGAATAGCATATAAAAAGCACATAAAAAAGCAGATAAAAAAAGCATATCAAAGGGAGTATATTATGGCACATTCGTTTTCATACATAAACGGCGAGATCACGGTAACGGGAGTTTTGGACGTAAAGGAGTTCGGATCGACGGAGATCCTGGCGGCGCTGGAAGGCGAAAGTCTTTCGATAAAAGGCAGCGAATTCAAGATCATATCCGTAGACCTGAAAGAAGGTCGGCTGATAGCCACGGGAAAGGTGTCGTCGATGCAATACGGCGGCGGCTTGACAGGAGGAAGTTTCCTCAGGCGCCTTTTTAAGTGATTTAATAATAATTTAGCATATTTGAAGTGTGCTTTTTTGTTGCGCCCGTCCGTAATGCGGGCGCTTCCGCGACCGCGATAGGGGCAAAAGATACGCCGTTTTTGTTGAACCCCTCACGGAAAGAATATCGGCGCCGCTATATATAACTGTTTCTTTTTTATAACGTTATTTAAAAAGTGGGTCTTGCGCGCGGAAATATAAAATGGTATAGTAAAATTAATATATACAGAGGCGGAGAGGTGGCAAATGGCAAGGAAAATGGTTTTTGACAGACTGATTACCGAATTCGGTAAAAATATCGACGTGGCATGTCCGCTCCCGGAATACCCGCGTCCGCAGATGACCAGGGATTCGTATATCAACTTAAACGGCAAATGGGACTATGCGATAACTCCGATGAGGGTGGATAATCCGCAATACGAGGGGAAAATTTTGGTACCCTTTTCGCCGGAGGCTATCCTCAGCGGCGTAGAACGCGTCCTGCAACCCGACGAATTTTTGTATTATAAAAGGTATTTCACCGTTCCCGAAGGCTTCAACATAGGCAGAGTGCTGTTAAATTTCGGCGCGGTCGACTATGCGGCAGAGGTGATATTAAACGATAAATCTTTGTATAATCATCGCGGCGGCTATTATCCGTTCACCGTCGACGTCACAGACGCCTTGAGGGCAGGCGAAAACAAATTGGTCGTCAAAGTGTCCGATCCGTCGGACACGGCTCCCGGCTCGCACGGGAAACAGAAGCTGAAACGCGGCGGCATATTCTATACTCCGCAATCGGGTATCTGGCAGACCGTGTGGTTGGAAAGCGTGCCCGAAAAATACGTTACGGCAATGTATATTACTCCGGACATCGATTCCGACAGTTTGTCGGTCAGGGTACAGGCGAACGAGGGCGTTCTGTCCGGCAAAGTTTCGGCGTTCGACGGCGAAAAACAGATAGCTTCCGCCGATTTGACCGACGGCGCCGCCGTGTTGAAACTGTCCGATTACCAACTGTGGTCGCCCGAAAATCCCAAACTCTATACGTTACGGATCGTTGCGGGCGAAGACAAGATCGGTTCCTATTTCGGAATGAGGAAATTTTCCGTCGGAAAGGACGCCGCCGGCATTCCGCGCATGATGCTGAACAACAAACCGTATTTCCATAACGGGCTGTTGGATCAGGGTTATTGGCCGGACGGATTGTATACTCCGCCGTCGGACGAAGCCATGATCTTCGACATCGCCGAAATGAAAGCCCTGGGCTTTAATATGCTGAGGAAGCATATTAAGATAGAGCCCATGCGTTGGTATTATCACTGCGACAGATTGGGCATGATAGTGTGGCAGGATATGGTCAACGGCGGCATGGGAGCAAATACCGCCCTGAACGCTATCAGAGGATTTTTAAGGTTGCCGCCCGACGATTCCAAATATCAACTGTTCGGCAGGCAGGATGCCGAAGGCAGAAAAGAATATTATACGGATACCGAACGCACGGTTTTGGGACTCTATAACTGCGTTTCGATAGGAGTGTGGGTGCCGTTCAACGAAGCCTGGGGACAGTTCGACGCGCTAAAGGCGACGGAGTTTGTCCGAAACCTGGATTCGACTCGACCCATCGACCACGCCTCCGGTTGGCACGACCAAGGCGGCGGCGATTTTAATTCGTTGCATATCTATTTCCGACCCGTAACCATACCCGAACCCGACAAACACGGCAGGGTGGTCATATTGTCGGAATTCGGCGGTTATTCGGCAGGGATAGAGGGACACGTTTTCAACAAATCCAGAAGTTTCGGTTACAAGAAATTTACCGATATAGCCGCGTTGGACAACGCTTATCACAGGTTGTACGAACACCAGATCCTGCCTTTGATCCCGCGCGGATTGTCTGCTACCGTCTATACCCAGCTAAGCGACGTAGAGGACGAGATCAACGGCTTGTATACCTACGACAGAAAGGTATTGAAATTCGACGCCGAAAGACTGTTGCAATTAAATAAAAAGCTGTACGAAGTCTTTGATTCGGCGGTCGGGGCAAAGTAAAAGTAATTCAGGGATAATAAGCTAAAATATAGTAAAGGAGCCGATCTGAACGGCTCCTTTATTTTACTATTATCGTATTATTTCTATACGGTTTTATCTTTAATAAACTAATTCAGACCTGCGTCGGCGACAATGGCTTTGGCGGCGCGTTTTCCGGCAGACATGGCAAGGATCACGGTTGCGGCGCCCGTTGCGGCGTCGCCGCCGGCATAGACTCCGGGAACGGAAGTGCGCCCGTCCTCGTCCACCGCGATGATACCGCGAGGACCCGTCTTTAATTCGGGGCAGGACTTGGTCAGAACGGGGTTGGGCGAAGTGCCCAAAGCCATGATGACTTCGTCGGCGGCGACTTCGAATTCGCTGCCGGGAATATCGATGGGGCGGCGTCTGCCGCGCTCGTCGGGTTCTCCAAGTTCGGTTCGGATCAAACGCACTTTTTCGACTTTGCCGTTACCGATAATTTCTACGGGGGAAGTCAGCAACTTCAATTCGATGCCTTCCTCTTCGGCGTGCTCGATCTCCTCTTTCCTTGCCGGCATTTCGGTGCGACTGCGGCGATAGACTATGGTAACGTGGTCGGCACCTAAACGCATGGCGGTTCTGGCGGCGTCCATCGCCACGTTGCCTGCGCCGACGACCATGACGTTTTTACCGCGCTGGACGGGGGTAGCGGCGTCGGGGTTCATGGCTTTCATCAGGTTGACGCGCGTTAAAAATTCGTTTGCGGAGCATACTCCCGGTAAACCTTCGCCGGGTATATTCATAAACCCTGGCAGTCCCGCGCCCGTGCCCAGGAAGATAAAATCGAAGTCTTCCTTCAATTCGGCTATGGTCAGGCTCTTTCCGATAACGGCGTTGGTGACTATTTTTACGCCCATTTTTTCCAGCGAAGCTATCTCCGCTTTTACTATGCGTTTCGGCAGTCTGAATTCGGGGATTCCGTAGCTGAGAACGCCGCCCGTAGTGTGGAAAGCTTCGAAGATCGTGACGTCGAAACCGCGCTTAATAAGGTCTGCCGCGCACGACAATCCTGCGGGGCCGGAGCCTATGACAGCGACGCTTTTTCCGACTTTTTCGGCGGGGACTGCGGGTTTGCCGCCTACGATGTAATCGCCCGCAAAGCGTTCCAACGCGCCTATGGCGACCGCACCGAATTTTTTGCCCAAAACGCACCGGGATTCGCACTGAGTTTCCTGCGGACAGACTCTGCCGCATATCGAAGGCAGGTTGTTATCCGCCGTTATCGTATCGCGCGCGCCCTCGAAATCGCCGTTTTTGATCTTTAAAATAAAAGCGGGGATATTGACTCCGACGGGGCAGCCTTGGCGGCACATCGGGTTTTTGCATTGCAAACAACGCGAAGCTTCCTTCTTAGCCGTTTCGGCGTCGAAGCCCATATTTACTTCTTCGAAATTTCTTCTGCGGATCTCCGCGTCCCTGAAAGGGGGAATATTCCTTGGTTCGGGCATTTATTTCACCTCCCCTCTGATACGGCAATAGTGTTCTTTTTCCTGATCGCGGTAGAAGCCTTGGCGCAGCCTTGCTTCGGCAAAGTCGATCAAGTGCCCGTCGAATTCGGGTCCGTCCACGCAAGCGTACTTTCTTTCGCCGCCCACCGTTACGCGGCAGCAACCGCACATTCCCGTGCCGTCCACCATTACGGAGTTCATCGAAACTATCGTTTTCAGTCCCGACGGTCTGGTTACCTCGCATACGGCAGCCATCATCGGCAGGGGACCGACAGCCAGGACGGCGTCGTATTTACGCGTTTTGATCAGCTCCGCCACCTTGTCCGTGACAAAGCCTTTGCCGCCGTAACTGCCGTCGTCGGTCATCGGGAACAGCTCCGACGAATAGCGGCGCATTTCGTCCATATACAACAACAGCTCCTTTGTCCTGGCGCCCAAAACTACGTCGGGGGCTTTGCCCAACGAATTCAACAGCTTTGCCTGAGGATGAATGACCGCGCCGCCGATGCCGCCGCCCACCAACAGCACTTTTTCGAATCGGCTAAGATCGGTGGGGTTGCCCAGCGGTCCGACAAAGTCTGCGATGCTGTCGCCGGCGTTCTTTTGGGCAAGCTGATATGTGGTGGCTCCGACCGTTTGCACCAAAATGGTTACGGTACCGCGTTCGCGGTCGTAATCGGCTATGGTGAAGGGAACCCGTTCTCCGTCGGCGTCTACGCGAAGAATGACGAATTGTCCGGGAGCGGCGTTTTTCGCGGCAAGCGGAGCTTCGATAACGTATTCGTTGACGTTTTCCGCCAACTGCCTCTTATCTAATATCTTAAACATAGCGTTATTATAATACTTATTGTCAAAAAAACGCAACCTATTTTTAAAATAAGCGGCACCCGATAGGGGCGCCGTGAAAAAAACAGTCTGAAATTTCAAAGGTAGGGAAGAAATTCAGATTTTTCCGTCCAAAATATTTTTTATTGCAAAAGCAATAAATTCGACCGTGTCGGGGGAGATCATACCGACTGCGCCGTATTTTTCTGCGGCGGCTTCGCCTGCGGCGCCTGCGATATAAGCTCCTGCGGCGGCTGCCGAAGCGGGATCGTCGTTTCTGTACAATAACGCCGTAATTATCCCCGTCAGCACGTCGCCCGAACCTGCCGTAGCCATGCCCGGGGTGCCTCTGTCGTTACGGTATACCGTTTTTCCGTCCGTAATAAAGCTTTCGTGACCCTTCAACAGCACCGTAACGCCGTGTTTTCGTGCGAAATCGACGGCGTATTCCGCCGGCGCGGATAGAATTTCCGGGATACTCAGTCCCGTCAGCCTTGAAAATTCGCCGGGGTGCGGCGTCAAAATGATTTTATCGGTACGCTTCTTTGCCAACAAATCGGGGTGTTTTGCCAAAGTGTTCAACGCGTCGGCGTCGAATACGGCGGGGATACCCGAATTTAAAATATATTCTATGATCTCCGCGTTGTCGCCGTTTTGTCCCAAGCCCATACCGATACCGACGGTCTTGATACCCGCAAAAGCCGCGTCCATGGCAGCTTTGTCGTATTTGACCGCGCCGTATTCGTTCGCGGGCAGGAACTTCAGCGTGCTTTCCAACATATTAGGCAACATTGCCGAGGCTATCGACAGGGGAACTATCAGTCTGACAACTCCGGCGCCGGCGCGCATGGCGGCGGTTGCCGAATATGCCAGATATGCTAAACGGGCGGCGCCCGCGTATTCGGGACAGCCGCCTAACAAAGCTATGTATCCGTAATCGGATTTATTGGAATTTTCCTCCCGGGAACCGATTGCTTTCAGCAACAATTCCCGGGAAATTTCGGAAATTTGCATTATTTTTTACGCGCCCTTACAATAGCGATCAATACTGCCATCAAGGTCAAAGCCGCGCCTACGGAAACGACTGCTATGGGCAGGTATTCTTCCCAAGCGGGGCGGTTCATATTATCTACCGCGGTATACACGTCGGTAATTTCCCCTGTCTCGGTGTCGTACTGATAGCCTGCGTACCACAACTTTTCGCCGTCGAAAGTCAGCTTTCCGAACGTGGGGTTTATCAAAGTCGGAACGTGCAGATCGGCGCCGAATTCCAACGGAATATCTTCGTCGGTGCGGTAATTATAGTATTTGTCGCCAAAGGTTCCCAACGATACGTACAATACTCCGCCGGGTACCGTACCCAATTCGGTCTTTGCGCTTGCGTCGACCGCCATGGCGTTACCGTCCTTATCGACGTAATAGGATTCGGAATAGGTGTGGTCGTGTCCCGACAACACCAAAGCTACGCCGTTATCGGCAAAGATACCGGTCAGCTGTTTCCTAAGCCCGATGACGTCGGAATCGTCGATATGCGAGCCTGCGGAGTAGATGGACTTATGCATAATGACCACCTTGAAAGCCGCGTCGGTCGCCGCCAGATCGTTCAACAGCCATTCCGTCTGCTTCTCGGACAATTCGTCGCCGTCGGCGTTCAGGTTGTTGGTGTTCAATACGGTAAAGTGGACGGAGGAATAATCGAAGCTGTAATACGCTCCGGTAGACGCGTCTTGTTCAGGCAGGGCGAAACCGTAGTGCAGTTGCAGGTAATTATATGCGTCGGTGACGGCGTCGGCGTCCATCCACATATTTTCTGCGGCTTCGGCAAGGTCGTCCTTGTCATAGCCTTCGTAGCTGTAGCTGTCATGGTTGCCGTTGGCTACAACCTGGGTGGTGTTCGCCCAATAATTTTGCAAGGAGCCCAGGAAGTATTCCCATTGTACCCAGTTTCTGGAATTATCTACGACGTCGCCCGCATTGATGACGAAATCGTATCCGTCGGAGAAGATCGCGGAAGCTGCGATGGCGTCGAAAATATCCGCGGCGGTTTCATAGGGTTTCATTGCGGAGCCCTGGATATCCGTGATCAGCAACGCTTCGAACGGAGTGCCTTCGACGGGCGCCGTGGTAAACGTATAGACGTCCGACCAATATCCCAAATCGGGATCGCCGACGCGGTAGGAATAAGTGGTTCCGGGTTCCAATCCCGTCAACGAAACGGAGTGTCTGCCCACTTCTTTTTGCATCAAAGTGGCAAAGATACCTAAATCGATGTTGGCGGTGGTCGTAGCGTATTTAGCGAATTCTCCGTCGACTTTTATAGCTTTGCCTGCGTCAAATTCGCCCTTCATATATTGAATTTGGGTTCCCGAAATATCTTCGTCCGTAAACCAAACGAAGTTTTTAGAAGTAGCCGGATCTTCGCCGAAGGCTACCGTCAGTTGTGTGGGCAACATGCCGCGTTCCACCGTCGGGGTATTGTCGATACGGCCTTGCACATAGCTTGCGGACAGCTGTTTGTCTGCGCGGTACAGGGCGTATTCGCCGACGGAATTTTCTACTGCGGCGTCTTCGTCTATCATGAACGCGTAAACTATGCCGTAGGCGATCTCTCCCAAGGAGGTATACAGGGAATCGGTGACGTAGGACGCCAGAATGTCGTCCAGGAACGCTTTACCCGACATGCCCTTCAGATCGAATCCCGGGTCGACGCCGAACAATTTCAACATAGCGAACAGCTTTTCCAAAACCTTAGCGTCGTTCAGGTTCAGGTTGTCTACGGTCAGACCCAGGAACATATCCAAAATGTAATTCAAGCTTTGAAGCCCCGAATCGGAAACGCCTGCGGACAGGTCCATTGTATCGAACAATCCCATGACAATGGGGTAAAGTCCGGTGTTTTTATCCAACAGAATATCCAACAGCGCTTTTATTGTAGTGCCGTTCTTCAGCCCTTCAAAGGCTTCTATTTCGGAAGCGGTAGCGTCTGCCAAGGCGCGGTCGGTGCCGCCGACGTGATCCAGGTACGCGCCCATCACGAAATCGAACAGGGTGTCGTTTGCGGAATTCATCGGTAGGTTGACGGCTTTTTGCAACAGCTCGTCGACGTAACCGCACAGCTTCGCGCCGCGCTTATCCGCCGCGATATCGGCGGCAAAGCGTGTGCCGTGATATTCGTAATCGGCAAGGACGTTGTCCTCCAGGTGGTCGATCAGGTTGTTGACGATAGGTTCGACATCGCCGATAATGCCGCTAAGGTTTATGGGAAGACCGCTCAGGTCGATTCCGCTAAGCAGGTCGGACACCATTCCGCCCAGACCGCCGATAAAATCGACGTTGACATAGCTGC
>DVNF01000187.1 GCA_018714575.1 Candidatus Stercoripulliclostridium merdigallinarum | reverse complement strand
CGTAATCCAGTTCGGCGGAATAGATGTTGCCGGTCGCGCCGGCGCTGGTAAATGCGATGACGCTGGTGGAATAGGCAAAGTCCGCGTGAATGTCGATCTCAAACGAACCCGCCACGGCGGTTTCGGGGATGGTAAACGACAAAGTATATTCGTTTCTGCCTTCGGTGCCCGTCTGTCCCGCCGTGAAAGTCACCGAGATCGAATCGTACAACGAAACGGAAACGTTATATCCTTCGCCGGCTATAACCGATTTGGGAATGGTGACGACGTTACCGTTCATGTCGGTAATGTTCCAAGCCAAAAACTCCCTTTCGGTATTCGGCGACAACCTAAGAACCGACTGTTCGCCTATCGGATAATAAGGTTGAATGTCGCTGATGCCGCCCAGATTGCCGTTTGCGTCCTGCGTAGCCGTGAAATTCAGATCGATGGCATGCTTTACCATGATCGGATGAATTTCCATGTTTTGAGTGATATGTTCGTAGCTGGCGTCCCAACCGGCAAAGCGATATCCGTACATACGCATTTCGCCTTCGTCGGGATCGGGTATGTCGGTAGCGTTCATGCCGTATTGGACTTTTTCTTCCCTTGCCGTAGTGCCGTCGGGATAGAAGAAAACCACGGTAAAGGTCTGCCTGGTGAATACCGCCTGTAAAGTCGTAGTCTTGCTGATATTTCTGTCGCGGCGCTCCTCTTCCGGATATCCGTCCGTCCAGCGCACGAATTCGTAACCTGCGTTAGGTACGGCGCGCACGGTGGTGGCGTCCTGTCCGGCTATGACCTGTTGCACCAGGTCGCCGTCTATCGATCCGCCTTCGCCCGCTATGTAAGTTACTGTCAAAGTGGTGGGGATTACTTTGAAATCGACTCTTTGTTCAAAACCGCCGAAGTTCAACACGACTCCCGAAGACACGTTTTCGGCAGTCAGATCCAACCCCTCTATCACCATCTCCGACAGAGCCACTTGTTCGGTAGAGCCGTCGGAATATTGCACGGTCGCGAAAACGCTTTCCAAATTTGCGTTGACGCTGATTTGACCGTCGTTTTCCAATACTATCGCCGTAACGACGGGGCGCGTATACCCGCCGTCGGTAACAAATTCCGATCCCTCCAATCCGTCAACCATAGTCGGCAAAACGGCAACGGCAACACCTGCCGCCACTATCGCCGCAACAACGACAACTATTGCCGTTATTCCGAATATGCTCCGTCTGGAGTAGTTTTTACCGGGGATTCTGTAACGCGCCATATTTCGATATCTCCTTAACCATGCACGTGCGCAACGCGCAACGTGCGATACGTACTTTAATTATATATAATATAAAAAGCGCTCGCAAGGCTATTTATCTAATTTTGCTATACTTTTACCCCTACGGACATACGAAAAGCGGCTGCCGACGGCAACCGCTTTTGAAATAATAATTCGGCATATTTCATGCCGTATCGCGCTATAAACCCGTATTTTATCGGCATATCCGAACCGATCTGCCGACGGCGAATCTCTGCGTTCGGAAAAAATCGTTCGTCTACATTTACTCTTTGCGCTTTTTGGGTCGGTTTACCTGCCTGGCTCTGCCGAAGCAGATCTCCCCTGCCGGCACGTCGTCGGTGACCGTGCTTCCGCCGGCGATAAAGGCTCCGTCGCCGACTTTTATCGGCGCGATCAGGTTGGCGTTACAGCCCACAAAAACGTTTTTCCCGACTTCGGTACGATGTTTGAATTTCCCGTCGTAGTTGGCAAAAACCGTACCGCAACCTATATTCGTTCCTTCTCCGACCTCGGCGTCGCCTATATACGCCAGGTGCGCCGCTTTTACTCCGTCGCGCAATATGGAATTTTTGACTTCGACGTAATCTCCTACCCTGCACCCGTCGCCGATGACGGCGCCTTTTCGCAAAGTCGTAAACGGACCCACGGTACAATTCTTTCCGATGACGGCGCCCGTTGCGGAAGTATATCCGACTTTTGTCCCCTCTCCGACCACGGTGTCTTCCAATACCGAAAAGCTGTTCACCTCGGCACCGGCCCCTATCACGGTTTTCCCGGATAATCTGACAAAGGGATATATCACCGCGCCTTTTTCTACGGTTACTTCGGGTGAAATATACGTCAGCTTGGGTTCGACGATTATGCCGCCCGCGTTACGGATACGGTTTAACGTCTCTGTCGTAATATTTTCGTTTTGGGGTTCCGTATTGCATTTTTCGGAAGCCGTTATTTCCATTTTTTTGGTAATGAAGGTTTTTATGTACGTTGCCGCTTTTGATAGCGTAGACTGCGCCGTTTGACCGCTTTCCGCCTCTACCGTCAGTCGAATTACAGGCTCTGTTCCGGACGGTCTTCCGATGATCCTGACGCCTGCGGAACGTTCTTCCGCCGCCAGATATGCGGCAATCTCCGCCGAAGATCTGAAGACGGATTTTTCAAAATCGTCTGCCGGGATCCCCGTCGCCGCGGCGGGAAATTCAAAGTAACCTTCGTCCGCGTCCTCGCCGTATTCCACAAAGGCTTTCGCCACCATCAGCGAAGTCAAAATGCCGTCGCCCGTGTTTTCAAAGTCTTTTAAAATGATATGGCCGGAGCTTTCTCCTCCCAACTGCGCGCCGCATTCCGTCATGGCTTCGGATACGAACTTATCCCCTACCGGAGTGCGGTACAGCGTTATTCCCAGCCTCTTAAAAGCCTCTTCCGCGCCGTAATTGGTCATTATGGTGCCTACGGCTACGGGACAGCGCAAAGATGAATTTTTGATCATGTTTTTGGCGATTATGTACATCATTTCGTCGCCGGAAACTATGCGCGATTTTCTGACGCACATAACTCTGTCGCCGTCGCCGTCGTAAGAAAACGCCAGGTCGCTTCCTTCCGCTACCTTTAACAGATATTCGGGGTGAGCCGCGCCGGTACCGACGTTTATTCTTTCGCCGTCTGCGTCGTTTAATAACTCGACCGTGGCGCCGAACGCAGTAAACAGCTTTGCCGCGGCGCCGCCTGCGGCGCCGAAACCGCCGTCTATGACGACTTTCATTCCCGATAAGTCGGTTTCGATCATGCCGCCTATTCCCGATATGTATTCCTCTATCAAACTGCCGTCCGAAACGATTCCGCAATCCGTTTCGGGGGGAAGTACCTTCACGTTCAATTCCTTTTCGATGACTGCGGAAAGCTCTTCCTCCTCCCTTGTCGTGATCTTCGCGCCCTTATCCGAAAACAGCTTTAATCCGTTATATTCGGGGGGATTGTGCGAAGCCGATACCATTACTCCCAATCCTGCGCCCCGTTGCACCGTCAGGTAAGCCAGCGCCGGAGTAGGCACCATTCCTGCGTCCGTCACGCGCATGCCTTCTGCCGTTGCCGCCGCGGCAAACAGCTCCGTTATCCGTTTTCCGCTGCGCCTGGGGTCCCTGCCGATCATTATTTCGGGTTTGCCGTAATATACCGCTATCGCCCTGACAACCGCCCCGATAAATTCGGGAGTAAAGATTTTTTCGTTACCTCTAATGCCGTCTGTTCCGAAATAATTTTTCAAATTCACCTCCGGAACAATATATTCTTTCGTCATTATCGTTGCGACAAATTGTCAAAACCGAACGGTAAAAAGCCCATACCGTCCGGTATGAGCTTTATCCAAAAGTTTTTTCGTTTGTTTAATAGCCTTACAGCTTGTTTTCCTTTGCCAGCTTCGCCCTCTTGCCCATTCCGAACAAGCCTTTCAGGATCTTTCCGAAAGCTTTCAGCCGGTGTTCGGAATTAAACAGCATTACCAAGCCGTCGCCCATGTCTTCCGACAACAGTCCTCCCGACATGTTGATCATGGCGTGAACGGGGGTTTGCATTATAATGTTTACCATTATATCTTTGTTGCCAAGTCCCGTTCCGGGCATGACTTTCGGCAAAATCCACGCAACGAATCTACCCAGACCGCTGCCCCTGTTCTTCGCGTCCTCGAATGTAGCGCTTTTATCCAATTTCGCGCCCTCGGGGTTATTTTCGGGCATGGGTTCCCTGCCCAACAACCGTTTGAATTCTTCGTCCGTAACGCCCTGAACGTCCGCCGAATAATAATGCGGCAGCCTTTCCAAGTCGTTCGGTATATTCGCCGCGTCGCCATTTAATGCTACCGTTGCGGACAGCCTGATATCGGCGGAGGAGGCTCCGACCAAAATTTCGAATTCGCCCGATTCTACTTCGAACGCCTTTGTTTCGGAATTCCAGAAAGCAAACGCGCGCTTGTCCAATCTGACGGTGACGCGCTTTTTCTCGCCCGCGTTCAAAGCTACTTTTTCAAAACCTTTCAGTTCCTTTTCGGGACGGTATGCGGTAGCTTCGACGTCCTTTACATATACCTGTACCGCCTCTTTACCGAACCTGTCGCCCGTGTTTTCAACGTCGAACGATACTATTAAATCTTCGTTCAAAATGTCGGCTTCGGGATTCTCTATCTTCAGATTTGAGTACCCGAAAGTCGTATAAGACAGTCCGTAGCCGAACGGGAACAGCACGGGTTTTTTGACTTTATCGAAATAGCGGTAACCGACGTACAGTCCTTCTTTGTAATGAACGGATTTGACTCCGCCGGGGAAGTTCGCGGAGGAGGCGACGTCCTCCAATTCCAACGGGAATGTTTCGGGCAGTTTAGCCGAGGGATTGACTTCGCCGAAAAGTATCTTTGCCGCGGCTTCGCCCGAAGCTTCGCCGCCAAGGTACGCCTCTAACACCGCGGCGACTTTGTTCAGCCACGGCATCTTTACGGGAGCGCCGTTATGCAATACGACCACGGTATTCGGATTTGCCGCGGCGACCGCTTCTATCAATGCGTTGTGGTTTTTAGGCAGATCCAGCGTGCGCCTGTCGAACCCTTCGGATTCATAAGCATCCGTCAAACCGGCGAACACTATAGCCACGTCGGCTTCTTTTGCGATCCTGACCGCTTCCGCCACCAATGCCGCGTCCTCTTCGTCACGATCGCGGTATCCCGGCGCATAGCTTTTTTGAATGTCGTCCACAGCGTCGTACGCGCCGACTACGCGGTGAGTGTTGATATGCGAACTGCCGCCGCCCTGATGGCGCGGGACTTTTGCGAATTCGCCGATAAAGGCGTATTTTTTATCCTTGCTAAGGGGCAGGATGCCGTTGTTTTTCAACAAAACCATACAATCGCAAGCAATCTTTACGGCTTTGACGTGATCGGCGTCGCGGTCGTAAACTCCGCCGGATTTCTTGCCGGCTTCGTCTATCAGTTTTAACACTCTCTCGCAAGCGGTATTCAAAACTTCCTCGTCCAATTCGCCGCTGTTCAACGCCTGAACGATCTTTCTGTCGTTCTTGCCGCCGCTGGAGGGCATTTCGACGTCGGTACCCGCTTTCAAGCCCAAAACGCGATCGTTGATTGCGCCCCAATCGGTCACGACCAAGCCTTTAAATCCCCATTCTTCGCGCAGGACCTTGTTCAACAGCCAGGGATTTTCCGACGAATAAACGCCGTTTATCCTGTTATAAGAACACATTACCGTCCAAGGATCGCTCTTTTTGACTGCGGTTTCGAATGCGGGCAGGTAAATTTCCCTCATCGTCCTTTCGTCGACTTCGGCAGAAATCGTCATGCGCCTGTCTTCCTGGTTGTTGGCGGCAAAGTGTTTGACGCTGACGCCGACTCCGTGAGCCTGCACGCCGTTTATGTACGCCGCGGCAAGTTCGCCCGTCAGATACGGGTCTTCGGACATATATTCGAAGTTCCTGCCGCACAAGGGACTGCGTTTTATGTTTATAGCCGGTCCCAACAGCACAGCCAGGTTTTCGGCTGCGGCTTCGGCGCCCAAAGCGTCGCCCTGTTCTGCCGCGATCTCCCTATCGAAGGACGCCGCCAACCCGACGGAAGTCGGGAAACAAGTGGCGTCTATAGAATCGTTCAATCCAAGGTGGTCGCCGCCTTCGGCTTGTTTTCTGAGCCCGTGGGGACCGTCCGAAACCATGACTTCGGGAACGCCCAGGCGTTCTACGCTTTTAAAACGCCAAAAGTCCTTTCCCGAGCACAATCCGGCTTTTTCTTCCGGAGTCATCTCCGCCAACACTTTTTTAATATCCATATCGACCTCTGAATTTATCCTTTTATATTATTTAATCGATTATTTTATTCTTATTTGTGGCACATCTCAGCCATATATTGGTAATTTGCGATATCGAATTTATCGGCGTCCTCTACCGTGTTGAAATAGTAAGTCGTGTCGAAATCCAATACGGAAGCTATAAACGAACTGCCCGCGTCCCAAGTATCTATGGCGTGGTAATTTCTGAAGTATCCGGAATCCCAAATCGTCATGCTCTCTTGCAAATCGGTATATCTTGCATTTGCAAAGCCCGAATCGGCGCGCAGTTTGGCAAGCAACGCTTCGGGAACCTTATTGGGATCCAATTTGAAATCGCAAATATAATATCCGAATTCCTCGTTGTATTCGATCGTGACGGAGCCGGGTATAATGGTGTCCACGGAAACGTCGTGATCGGTGTGGCGGAAATCGCCCTCCTGATATGCCGCGTATACAGTCTTAGGCAGCTGCGTTTCCACGGCGGGAGTCCAATCTACAGATATACTGCCGTCTTCCAGGTACAGGGGACCTGCTCCGACGCCTTCGCCGCCGCAATCTTCGTAAACTTTCCTGGAGATCACGTAATCCATAGTAGAATCGGTATATTGCGCTTCCGCATAGTGCGAAGTCGCCGGCTCTGCCGCCAAACCTACTACCGCGTCGATGATCTCCTGGCTGGGAACGCAGAAATCCAGGTAATATTTCTTGTCGCCGTCTTTTACCGAATACCTGGTTCCGGGAATGGGCATATTGCCGCCGCCTATTTGCATATTCGTCATGTATTGCACTTGGAAAGCGGCTTTTTCCGCCTGCTTGTAATTTTCGCAGGCAATGTTGTACAATTCTACCACGAAAGCTATTTTCTCCGCGTCGGACGCGTCCGCGGCAGGAACTTCCAGATCCAGTCTGGGATCGTCTTCGCCGAACGTGGGATCGAAATATGCGGGAGCGTCGGGCGATTCACGATCGGGCACGTCATAATTCAAAAAATTATATACTGCCGTAATAACCACCAATACTACGACTATCAGCACCAATGCCACTATTGCCGTTCTTAACCTTTTTGCCATATCATCCTCCTAAAATGATATAAAATATGTTTTGCATTAAAACGCCTAAGGCTCCAACGCGACAACGATGAAGCCTTTGGCAATTTTTCATAAATTCGTCAAGCCCTTATTCGGAACTCCGTCTGCGATCAGTCGTCCGCTCCCAACATTTCCAATTTGGACTTCGGCGGAGCCTTTGAATCGCCGTGTTTTACAAAGACCATCAAAACTATCGCCAGCGCGACGCAGATCGTCGAATACAGGAACAAGTACTTGCTGCCGAAATGGTCCATTATCAACCCCGCTATAAACGGAGTGATCGCCTGCGCCGACATCGTGGCGGCGTAATAGAACCCCGTATACTTTCCGGTGTCGCCGGAATCCGCCAATTCGACTACCATCGGGAAGGTATTGACGTTTGCGATTATCAGACCGAAGCCGGAGATCAGATAGAACAGCGTGTACAATACCCACGCCGCCGTCGTCCTTTGAACGGCAAAGAAGAATATCAGGATAAACGCCAGCGTCGCCAATCCGAACCCTAACATTATCGATTTCCTTCTGCCTATCTTTACCGCCAGGATACCTACAGGTATAAACGCTATCGCCGAAATTCCCATCGAGATACCCGAAACGATGCCGCCGAAGCCGCTGGACAGACCCAGGATCTTCGTAAGGTAAATGGACAGGTTGGACGAAACGGCGTTATATCCCATAAACCACATGAATATGCTGCCCAAAATCAGCAGGAAGGAAATAAAGCGTGCGCGCTTGTGTTTCTGTATTTCCTCCGCCGACAGCGTAGACTCGCCGTCTTTTGCCGCGGGCAGATTTTCGTCGTCGTCGTTACTGATACCGTATTCGGCGCAAAGCTCTTCGCATTCGCGCACCAATTTAGGTTCTTTTACCAGCCACAGGAACAGTCCCAACAGTATGATCATCGAGCAAGCCACCGCTACGAATATAGCTATATAGCCTGTCGGATTTATCATTAAAGTTATTGTATAGATCAAAAACGCTATCGCGCCGCCGGCGCCGCCCGCCAGGTTTATCATCGCGTTAGCCTGCGAACGCAACGGCTTCGGCGTGACGTCGGGCATCAAAGCTACCGCGGGCGAACGGAAAGTCGCCATTGCCACCAACACAAAGAACAATATCACCATATAAATTATCAACGAATCGATATTGTTCAGCGTGACTTTTTGATAAACTTGTTCGGAAGCATAAGTATTGATACCCGTTTCGACTATGCGTTCGTAAGTTTCGCCGGGCGCGCCGTCCTCGTTCAGTTCGGGGTTCAACGCTATGTTCAAAAATCCCTCCAAACCGTTTACTCCTTCGCTTTCCAGGAAAGCGTAGTCGCAATAATCGGAATCTTCGGCGCCTTTTTCATAGATCATCGTATACAAAGCCTTTGCGTCATAGACGTTGCCTTCGTGGTCGGTGTAAGTGTAACCTTCCGTCCAAGTCGTCGTGATCTCTTTACGCAACGCTTCGCCGTCTTTTAAAGATTGATTTGCGGAAATCGGGACAAAGATCATCAAAATAACGCTGATCACCGTGCCGATAACGATAAAGGGCGTGCGCCTGCCCCATTTGGTGCGTGTCTTGTCGGAGATCTTTCCGAATATCGGTAACAGGAACAGCGACAACAAGTTGTCCAAGCCCATTACCAAGCCGCGCACCGAGTTAGGTAAGCCGTACGCGTGCTCCAACAACAGCGGTACGACGTAATCATAAGCAGTCCAAAAGACCATGATTATTGCAAAAGCCAAACCGACTTTCAGCGTCTTCCAATAATTTAATTTCATCTGTCCTCTCCTTTTTAGATATTTTAATTATATCTTATATATTTTTAATATTCAAGTACCAAATTTTTAAAAGCGCACTACAGCCCCGAGTTAACCTTCCGCCGCACCGTTATAAAAAACCGCAAAGGCGTTTCGTCCCCGAAACAGCTGAAATCGGGCACCTTTTGTTCGGAAAATTTAAAGTAAAACACGACGCTCCGTCACTAACTCTATCGCACTCGATTTCCGCTGCGCGACCGCTCCTCGAAACAGCTTTACCCTGAAATTTTCTATTTTTCAAAAATAACTTTTTGTTAATTTTCTATAATCGTTTTGTGAATTTCGTAAAAATAGCTTTAATTATTTTTTTATAAAACAGCATTAACGGTCATCTGTTTACAGAAATAATTCCTCCGTAAATACGACAACTTATTTTGTCGCAAAGCAAACATTTTTATAGAAAAAACTGACTGTAAGTAATTTTTTTATAATTCGTTAGCCCGACAGGTAAAAATGGTGTATAATACTATAGTCAATGAGTTTTTATACGGGAGGAAGTTAGGTTTTGACCGCGAAGGAATTTAACACTTTGTTACAAACTTATAAAAGCGATCCGATCTCGGTCGAAAGACTTTACAATTACTACTTCCCCAGAATTTCGGCGCGATTACAGGAATTTTACGACGTTTCGGTGGCGGAAGACGCCGTAAACGAATTTTTTATACGCTTGTTCGTAGCTACCCCCACGTATTACATAACCTGCCCCGCGCTGTGGGTATACGGCGAAGCCGAAAAAATAGCTGCCGAAAAAGGCGTAAAGCGTATTCCCGAAAAACTCTCCGAAGTCGGTCGGATCCTGTCAACTTATAAATTTGACGATTTGTATTGGTCATTAGAACAGGTCGACGAAACTTCCTACGCTATCTTAGAACTCAGCTATCTGGACGGGTTCAAGCAACAAAAAATTGCGGAATTAATGAACCTTAGTTACGACGCAGTCCGTCAAAAGCATTCTAGGGCGGCAAGAAAGCTGCGTAGATTGTTGGGGGTAAACACGGAAAAATAAGTTTTGAGCTTTTTTATTTGTTACATTTTATTTTTGCGTTTTGGTTTCGAATAAAACGGCTTTAAAATTTCTGGTATAATTCAAAATACCGCCATCTTTCGGAGAATCGTATAACTGCGCAAACAAATATCCGGACAGTCCTCCGGTCGCGTTTTCCAATGCTTTAAAATCTTCTTTAAAGCGCTTTTCCGCCTCTTTATCGCCGAAATCGGGTATGTTAGCTTTTTCGCAGTACAAAAATGCGGGTAGCCTTTGCAATTCTTCCGCGCCCATCAACCCGGGATGCGATTTTTTGAATTTTAT
>DVNF01000186.1 GCA_018714575.1 Candidatus Stercoripulliclostridium merdigallinarum | reverse complement strand
GATCCTGCGCGTACACCGCCATTTCGATAAAACGGACGGAGATAAATTGCTGGTACATTCCGACGTCGGCAGATTTTATTCGTGTTCGCTATCGGAACCCGAGGAATCGTTTACATACTATTCCGCGATAGAGGACGCTTCGGAAGATCTGAGTTTTATCAATTATTATTCCGACGGCACCGATTATACCTTGATCTTTTCTCCTATCGGCTTTTACCGATTCAGTTCCGCCGGGTTAGAGGATATGGGAGAATCCATTGGCGTTATCGGGGCGTGTATGCATTTTGACAGGATATTCGGAGTGTTGCCCGATGAAAACGCCGTGGCGTTTTCAAAGCTGTTGGATCCGTTTACGTTCGATCCCGCGTCGGGCGGCGGTAAAATCTACCTGATGGGCGGTGGCGGCAGGTTGCTGAAAGCGGTATCGTTGGGTTCCGCGGTATACATATTCCGCGAATATTCCATTTATAAGTTGTCCGCATTGGCGGATCCGCAGGATTTTTCGTTAAAGGAAGTGCTGACTTTGTCCTATCCCGTTCGACCCCGAACCATTGCGTCCGACGGCGCCGATATATATTTCGTGGCGGGCGAAGAGATCTATAGATTAAACGCTTCCTCGGTCGATAAACCTTTCGAAAACGTCACTCCGTTGATAGAATCCGCCGAAAAAGCCGTAGGCCGTTATATGATGGATAAATACTTCCTAAGCTGTAAAATGCGCAAATTCGGCAAGGAAACGGTGGGATTGGAAGGGACTGCCGGGTTGATAACGCACAATAACGCGCTGTTTGCGTTCGGTAAGGACGAACTGGATATTGTACGCGGCATAGGGATAGACGATTTTTCGACGATCCCGGGCGCGGATTCCGAAGGGGTGTTGTTGGCTTTGTCCGGCAATTACGGCATTTTTGCCGGTTCTCTGACCGACGACGGCAAATTCTACGGAGTGCCTTCCGAAAAATTTTGGAGCTCGCATTCGTTAAAGCCCGGGGACGCCGAAGCCGTAAAAAAGATACGTTCCGTGCATATCGCAAGTACTTATCCGCTGACAGTAGGCGCGGAATCCGAAACTGGAAAGGACGAATTTAATGTTTACGGCGGTTATGCGGTAGGTTACGCGCCGTTGAAAACGCCGCCCGGCGGAGAGATACGGCTGTATTTGAAGACGTCGGACAAGCTTTGCGTTTCCGAAGCCGTCGTCGTATTCGACGAATTTAACAAATACGTGCCGTAAACCGCAATCAAATGACGGTAAAAAAAGGAGGAATGAGGAATCATGACCGAAGTTATTGAAATGTTGGAACAGATACTTTTACGCCTTAGCCGATTGGAGAAAAAACTAGACGCGGTCACGGCAGGAGGCGGAAATGGCTAATAACGGAAGCGGCGGTAGCTCTAAAAGCACTTTCAGTTTGGACGAAATAGTCGAAAAAGTATCTAATTTTTTCGATAAATACAACATAAAAGACACGTCGCGGGACTATCCCGAGGGGGACGAATTGGGCAGCAGCCGCGAGCTGATAGAAGCGCTGACGGAATTGGACGCAAAATACCGCGCTCAAAAATTGAACGTCGACTACGATTCGCCCGCCGATATTCCCGAAAGTCTGAATCTGCAACCCGTCGAATACGACAAGATGACTCCGACGGAGATCCGTGACGCGGTAGTCAGCGACTTGAACGGAAAATACGCCGGGGATCGCGAGGAGTTGGACGCGGACATAACGCGGGAAAGGGATAAGGCTGCGCAGGAAATCGCAGAATTGGAGGCTGACGAAGCCGCAGAGTTAGACGAATTTACCGCCGAAATAGGGGCTGAAGCCGCGGCTTTGACGGAAGACATGGTGTTGCAGGGCTTGGTCAACAGCACCGTTTTCGATATGGGCGCGGAGAATATTCGCAAAAAAGCAGCCGATGGCTATGCGGAAATCAGCGCGGAATACGATACCAAGTACCGAAAGATCGATTCCGAACTGAAACAAGCCGAAACCGAATACCGCAACGCGCTAAGCGCGTTCGATCTGAAATATGCGGCGGATCTGATGGACGGAGTGTTGAAACTGCGCGCGGAGGAGGAGAAGCGCTTACGCGAGATCAACGACTATAACGCCGAAATAAAGGAGCGCGAAGCCGAATACCAAAAGGAGCGGCAGGAGTTGTTGACGGATCTGTACTTACAGCGTAACGAAGCCATTCTTTCGGCAGCCAAAGCCGAAAACGAATACGAGCGCGAAAACGGCGTAAGTACCGAAAAATTGGCTGAATATCAGCGTAGATACGCTTTGGCAAAGGAGTTTTATTCCAAGTATTCGCCCGAAGAGGTGGGCAAGATGTTGGAAGAATCACGCGATTATCTGGCGCTTTTATTAGGTACGGACAAATTCAATGAATTGGGCTATTGGAACTTTGTGGAAAGGAAGCAATAGCGACCGTGCCGCCGGGGCGGCGCATAGCGCATATAGCATAGCGCATAAGCGCATAAATGCGAAGGCAAAAGACAGGTAATTAAAGGCTCCCGTAGAGCAAATGCAGAGCAAAAAGGAGATATTTATGCGATTGGAAAAGATGCCGATAAGGTTGAAATGCGACAACGGCTGCTGTGAAAATTTCGCCGAATTTCAAGTGGTCAGAAAGGGTACGCCGGCTTCGGCGCGGCTGAGGTTATGCCGAAATTGCTTAAAGGAGCTCAGCAGGCTTTATGAGGAGTCGGTAAAGACGGAGGCACAAAATGTGGGAACAAATTTGGGAAACGGCGATTAATTCGGGACTTTGGGCAATGCTTTTCGTGGCGCTGTTCGCAATCCAGATAAAGGACAGCAAGAACAGGGAAACCAAATACCAAAACCTGATCAATTCGCTTGCCGACAAATTGGAGATCGTCGAGTTGATAAAGGAAGACATCGACGAGATCAAACAAATAATTAAAACTAAATAAAAAAGCCCCCCGTTCGCGCGAATATCGATGAACGGGGGCTTTTTTATTATTTTATTCGGCTTTTTGCGCTAAGAACGTCTGGCGCGCCTGAACGAAGTCGCAGCCGCTAAGGTCAGCGGCAATATCGCCATATATAAATACCACGAAAACAAAAGCGAAGTCGCCAGAAATACCGCCGCGACTAACAGGTAGTATTTCAGCTTTGCCGGGTCGAACAGCAGGTCGGTCAATTCCTCGAACGACATCGATTTGATTCGGTTATTGTTTTTTTGCGGCCGTTTCGGCAGCGCGTTTCTGTTGTATAAGTATTTATAAACTTTCCGTTTGGTGGGAAATTCGAATTTTTCGGGCAGCAGCGTCGTCAGCTGTAAAACGCTGCGTTTTCTGCCCGAAGTCAGAATAATTACGCGCGTGATCCCTTCCTTTTCGCAAAAGCGGTGAGCCGCGGCAAGGTCCTCGCGGTTCAGGTCGAAGAATTTGTACAGCGCGGCTACCGCGACTTTTTTGCCGTTTGTTTCGGTGACGAAATAGGGGGGCTTTATCATGATCTTTTTGTCGTCGGGCAGGGTTGAATACAGGCGTCGGGTCTGTTTTTCCGCGCCCTCCAGCGCCAACAACAGTATCATTTCCTCCGGGGAACCGCGTTCATTCCCTTGCCTGATTTTTACTATCAGTAGCCATAATAACGCCGAAACGCCGCCCAAGCTGAGAGGTATCCCCGACGGAAGATATTCATACGTTCCCAGACAAACCGCCGAAGCTATTAAAAACGCCGTAAAAATATGTCCTGCTTTCATACCGTAAATTATTCCCGAGGCTACGAACGCTATTCACGGCGAAAAAATTCAGCCGCGCCGATAAGACTATAAGACTTGTCTACGGCGAAAAATGCTTTACACGGCATATTTAAAATTATATAATAATGCCATGAAAATCGGAGTGTTCGGCGGGACGTTCGATCCCGTGCATTTGGATCATCTGGCGGTGATTCGCGGAGCGATTCGGGCATTAAACCTGGATAAGGTGTTGTTGATGCTTACGTTAAATCCGCCGCATAAGCCCGAAACCGTCACGGATTACGCGGTTCGCAGGGAAATGCTGACGGTGTTTGCCGAGGAAAGCGGTCTGCCGTTGGAAATAGACGACAGCGAAGAACTGTTCGCGCCGAAAGCGTACGCGTATCAGACGTTGCCGTATTTGAAAGAAAAGTACGACGGCGACGATCTGATATACCTGATCGGCTCCGATTCGTTGTTCAAATTCACCGAATGGAAACGTCCCGAAACCGTGGCGCGCTCTATGCCGATAGCCGTTTATCCGCGCGGCGACGACCTCGGCGTGGCAGAGGAATGCGACAGGCTGACTGCGTTATATCCGGGATCGGAATTTATACCTTTGCCGTTTGTCAGTCACGGGATCAGCGCTTCGTTGGTCAGGTTCATGTCCGAAACGGGGGACGAAGAGGGCTTGGGCAGAGTGTTGACTCCGCGCGTAAAACAGTTTATCGTTGACAAAAGATTGTATACCGATTATCGGCCGATAGTCGAAAAGCTGAAAGCCGAATTGCCTGCCGGACTGTTTGCGCACTCGCTAAGGAGCGCCGAATGGGCGGTGACTCACGCTTGGTTGCAGGGAACGGGTTTCAAAGAAAGTTTTTTGGCGGCGCTGTTGCACGATTCGGCAAAGCCGTTTTCGCCGATGTTTCCGATGGATACTTATCCTGTCGGGACGGCGAAGCCGGTATGTCATCAATACGACGGCGGTTACCGCGTGGTCCACGATTTCGGTATAACCGATCCGGCGATAGTAGACGCGGTGACTTATCACACTACCGCCAGGGCGAACATGACAAAGCTGGACGAATTGGTATACCTTGCGGACAAGTTGGAAAAGGGCAGGAACTACCCCGGGGTCGACGAGCTGAGGGCTATCGGGGAGAAATCGGTTTCCGACGCGGTAGCCGCTTCGTTAAAACGCTCCGACGAATATTTGTCGGGCAAAGGAGAGCGCCCCGACGCCTTGACTTTACAGGCGATCGAGTGGTATAATCAAAAAAACGGGAGGCACAATGGAACCTAAGCAACTAGCGGAGATCGCAAAAGAGGTATTGGAAAACAAAAACGGCGCGGACACTACGATAATTCAGATGTCGCAACCCGCGATAGCCGATTATTTTATCGTCACGACCGCGAAAAACCGCAACCACCTCCGCGCTTTGGCAGAGGAGCTGGAAGACAAACTATACGCGGTTGGCATCCAACCCACCCGTTCCGAAGGCGTTACCGAAGGCAGATGGGCGGTCTTGGATTACGATTCGGTCATTGTGCATATTTTCTCGGGCGACGAACGCGATTTTTATTGCCTGGAAAAGCTTTGGGGCGAAAAAAAGTAATAGAGTAATAGAAAGTAATAGGTAACACAGCCATGGGCGAAGAAAGTAAAACGAAAAAAGCTCCTTTGACGGGGCGTGAGCAGAGTGTCGATCGGATCGATAGGACAGTCGAAGACAAAAAGAACGCGACTCAACCTCCTAAAAAGCCGCGTTCGCGCAAAAGGCGCATTACGGCTTATTTGACGAAAACGGGTATTTTGGCAGCATTGTCTACGGTGCTGTATTTATTTGCCAGGTTCCCGATCTTTTCGGTTTTTCCGTTCAGCGTGCTGGACATGGACTTTTCGGACATACCGGCTTTGATAGGCGGATTTGCGATGGGTCCCGTTTCCGGCGTTTTAATAGTGCTGATTAAATGCGTTATAAAGCTTGCGACGTCCGAAACGATGTTTATCGGCGAACTGTCGAATTTTATCGTCGGAGTTTCCTTGGTCTTGCCGGCGACTTTGTTCTATAAATACCACAAGACTTTGAAAGGCGCGATTATCTCGTTGGTCATAGCAGTAGTCGTTAACGCCGCGGTTTCGGTAGTTAATAACTATTTCATCACGGTACCGCTGTATTCGCAGTTTGCGCCCACGATCATGGACGTCCGAGTCGAATTTGCCTGCTACTACGGGTTGGCGTTCAACTTGTTGAAATCCGTAGTCGCTTCGGTGGTGACGTTGCTGTTGTACAAACGTCTGTCGCCGCTATTGCATCTGTAACGGAAAAATGGAATATCTTTCTAACGGTCCGTCCGATACCGAGGCTTTGGCAAGGCGCGTCGCAGAAACGCTGAGGGGCGGAGAGGTCATAGTCTTAAAGGGCGATCTGGGAGCCGGTAAGACGGCTTTTACAAAAGGGTTGGCGGCGGCTTTGGGCGTCGCGGAGCCCGTGGTTTCGCCTACTTTTACAATGGTAAAAGAATATCGCGGCAAGGATTTGATGCTGTATCATTTCGATTTGTACCGTATCGAGGACTTGGCAGAGTTAGAGGAATTGGGCTTGGACGAATACTTTTCCCCCGACGCGGTCACGGTGATTGAATGGAATAAGCTGGACTTTGACGATTTTGACGGCAAACTGATAGAAATTTCCATCGATTACCTTTCGCCCGAACAGCGCTTGTTTAAAATTTCGGTACGCGATAAGGATATGCGGAGGACTTGAATGGCAGTAGGCAACTACCTGATAATCGACGCAACGGGTGCGGAACTGTTCTTGGCGGCGGGTAACGCCGATAAATATTTGTATTTTTTGGGAAACGGAGAGGCCAGAAGGCATTCTTCCGAAATCTTGGTACAGACGGAAAAGCTGTTGAACGAATTGGGAATAGCTCCTTCGGAATTGGACGCGATCGGCGCGGTGACCGGACCGGGATCTTTTACCGGGATCAGGATCGGAGTGACTACGGCTAACGCGCTGAAGAGGGCGGTAAACGCGAAGCTGATCGCTTTTACCAACCTGGAAGCCTTGGCTTTCGGCAGGGATAACGTGCTGTCTTTGATGGATTGCAAACACTCCAACTATTACGCGCTGTTGAAATCCGACGGCAAAGAACGCTATTTTGCGGCTTCGGAACAGGAATTGAACGCGGATTTCCCGGATGTCGACAGGATATATTACTCCGCGCCGGATCCGGAACTGTACAGGCTGACTTTCCTGTCAAAATGCGAAAAGGGCGAATACGAAACTTTAGGGAGACCCTTTTACATAAAAAAATCTTCGGCGGAGGTCTGAATGAATTTTCGCGTGCGGCCCTATGAACTGAACGATCTGACAGCCATTGCCGAGATAGAAAAGCAATGCTTCGAAAGTCCTTGGACTTATTCCGCGTTTTGCATGGAGTACGCCGATAAAAACAAACATTATTTCGTAGCCGAAGCCGATAACGGCGAAATAATCGGTTACGGCGGCTTCGCCCACGTCATAGACGAAGCCGATATCATGAATATCGCCGTAAAAGAAGGCTATAGACGTCAGGGCGTGGCTTTTGCCATACTGTCGGCGTTATTACAAAAAGCAAAGCAGCTGAACGTTCACGGAGTAACGTTGGAAGTCAACGACCTTAACTCCGCCGCGATAGCTCTGTACGAAAAAGTCGGGTTTACCATGTCGGGCTTGCGCCCGCATTACTACGGGTGGGACAAGCCTGCCAGAATATATTGGTACTATTTCCCCGAAAAAACCGAAGATCGATCGAACGATTGATCGTGATAGTTCTTTCTAGCTTCCCAAAAACTCTTTTATCAAAAATATCGTCCTGTTAGGGGAATCCAAATAGGAAAAATGCCCCGATTTCGGCAAGATATACAGTACCGATCGGGGGATAAGTTTTTTAAACCGCCTAGCCATATACGGCGGCGTGTCGCGGTCGGAACTTCCCCAAATTATCATCGCAGGGCAACGGATCAAAGGACACTCTCCGTTTTGGAAATCGTGTATTACGTTTAAAAAGGTGGCTCGGAGGTATCCGGAGGAGTTTTCGTAATCGCGCGAACCTTTCGGCTGAAACAGTCCTGTAGCTTTACCGAAAGCGTTTGCCGCGCGCCGAATGAATTTTTTACAGCTGAATCGCGGTTTTAAGCCTGCGGAGTCTATCAATATCAGCTTTTTCACCAGATCGGGTCGCCTTGCCGCCAATCTGACCGCTATTCTCCCGCCGAACGAATGTCCGATAAAAACGGCGCTTTTTATGTTTTCTTTCAATAGAACGGTGACAACTCCCGTTGCGTAATCGTCCAATGTCAGCGGTTTTTCTATCTTTGACGCGCCGAAGCCGTACAGATCGGGCGCGATTACCGTATATTCCGAAACCAACGCCTCGGTTATTATTCCCATAGCTTCCTTATTTGCTCCCCAACCGTGCAATAATACGACGCAAGGACCCTTTCCCGAAATTAAATATTTCATAACATATCCTATGAAATTAATGCCGTTTGTGTACACGCGACAGACAATATGTTTTCGCGTAAATTCCGCACAAGCATTATCCGAATTGCATATAAGTGATTGAAATGGTCGCGGGATTGTTGATTGTAAGTGCCGTTACGGGCGGGGTTTGCGCATTTACGGGCGCTATATGTACGGCAGGGCGCGTGCAACGCCAAAACTATTACCCGGGACGGTTTTCGGAGTGGGCGGTATGCTTGACGCTTGCCGCCGCGGCGTGTACGGCTTTGGTGGGACTATACGGGGAAATTTGGGGGATCATCCTGCCGATAGCCGTCAATTTGACGGGTATAGCCGTATACGCCGTAAAATACTCCGTATCCAGAGCCAAATTCGTGTTTACCGGAAGGGGTAAACGCTTGCTGATAGTATGGGCGGCGTTGCAGTTTACGGCTTTGGTCGCGATAGCAATACCCGGTTCTACATTTAAAGCTTTGTTTTTATCGGAGTTTTTTGCCTTTTCGCCGCTGTGGCTTATGCTTGCCGCAGCGTTGACGGGACCGATAGAAAGACGAAGAAACGCCAAGTATTTAAAAAAGGAAGCGGCATTTTATCGGAATATACCTGCGATAAAAATAGCCGTTACCGGCAGCTTCGGTAAAACCACCGTAAAGGAAACATTAAAGTACTTACTTACCGGAGAATATACCGTTCTGGCAACGGACGGCAACAAGAACACCCCGTTCGGAGTGTTGGAATGCGTAAAAAAATATAACGGCGAACAGGTGATAATTACGGAATTCGGCGCCAGGAGATCGGGCGATATAGAAGAATTGACAAGCCTGTTTCCCCCCGATTACGCGATAATAACCGGAGTTACCGCTCAACACATCGAAAGTTTCAAAACTTTGGAAAACATCGTAGCCGAAAAGTTCAAATTGGCTAAAGCGGTGGAAACCAAACGGCTGATATTGAACGTAGATAACGCCGCGGCATTAAAAGAATCCGCCAAATATCCGGGCTCCGTCACGGTGGGGGAGCGCGGCGACTTTACCGTTTCGCATTTCCGCGAAAACGCGGAAGGGATCTGCTTTCTGATGACTTTCGACGGTGCGGATAAGGATATAACGGTGGGCGTTAAACGCCGAAAAAGGCTGATAATAAAGGCGCCCGTACACGGCAGGCACAACGCTTCGAACTTGGCTGTAGCGGTGGCGGCGGCAATAAAATTAGGGGTATCCGCACAAACGATAGCCGAAAAACTTACTTCTTTTAAAGGAGTCGAACACCGCTTCGAGGTGAAAAGATCGGGCGACGTGACGATAATCGACGACGGCTATAACTCCAATATCGACGGAGTGCGCCACGGGGTCGAGGCGCTGAAGCGTTTTTCGGGGCGCAAAGTTATCGCCGCTCAGGGCATATCCGAAAGCGGCAGGGAAAAAGCCGAGATAAATACCGAGGTCGGCAAAATCGTTTCCGACGTCGCGGACGTCGTGTTGGTGACGGGAATAAACTCCCGATATATCATAAAGGGATTGAAGTCGGTCGGCTTCGGCGGCGACATTCGCCGCTTCGGCAGCTTTAAAGCCCTGGAAAAAGCTTTGCCCGAAATTTTGCGATCGGGCGATACCGTGTGGTTTCAAAACGACGTTCCTTAAGCCTGAAAAATCGGATAAACAGGGAACAGAACAACGGAACACAGGAACACCGAAAACCGAAGGGAGGATAAAAATATGATAATATGTGCGTTGATATACGGTTTTGACAGTCCCGAACACGACGTTTCCGTGATGACGGCGCTGGAGATAATCAGAAACGCACCCTCGATAGGCGTGCGCTTAAAGCCTATCTATGCGCGCGACGGGCATTTTTACGGCGGCGACGAGCTGACCGAGGTCGCAGCCTATACGCCTTTCGAC
>DVNF01000185.1 GCA_018714575.1 Candidatus Stercoripulliclostridium merdigallinarum | reverse complement strand
GATCCTTACGGACGGATAAACGGAGGGACTTATGAAAAAAATACCCTTTAAAGATTATTTTTTGGCGCGCATTAAAAACATTCCTTTCACGGTAATGATGGTGGTGTTTTTATTGTTTTGCTGGGGCTCGGCAATTTATATGGCGACGATGTTGCCGGAAAGATTAAGGGACTTTTTCCTGTGTTTGGGCATGCCGTTGTTGGTTCTTGCCCTGTTCCCCGTGGAATATTGGATCGGGTTCCATTGCGGCAATCTCCTGGTATTTATCATAATAATCGCCACTGTCGGCGGTATTGTGGGTCCTTGCTATAACGTTTACAGCCTTGTTCCCTCTTCCGACGTCATAGTCCACGCCATAACCGGAGCCATGTTGTTTTTCCTGGGATATATGTTGGCTGAAAAGCTGTTCGGCACCGAGGACGGGCAAAAACCGTTCTTTTCACGGGTACTGTTCAGCGTGGCTTTTTGTTTTATGATAGGCGTGTTGTGGGAATTTATCGAATTTTTGGCGGTAGAAACCATGCACTTCGATATGTTGCAGGACACCTATGTCGATACTATCGAAAGCTACCTGTTGGGCGGTAGCCAAAACGATCTGGTCGCTTTGAACGACATAACCGAAACGTGGGTGTTCTATAACGGCGGAGCCGACGTTTACGTCATCGACGGCGGCTACCTGGATATCGGTATTTACGACACAATGTACGATTTGCTGATAGCTACCCTGGGTACCGTTATAGCCGTTGTCATAGTCACTTTCAGCTACTTCTTCTATCCGAAGATCAACCGTGAGTTGCTGCCGCACCTGGTGGATCGCCGCGTCCCCGTTCAACCCGAATCCGAAAAAAACGCGGCGGAAACCGCCGTGTCGGGAACCGGTTCGGAAGCCGATGCGGTAGAAACTTCGGGAGCTTTGGACGATACGAACGCCACGAACGCCACGAACGCCGAACAAAAATAATCGAAGATCGGCGGCATTATATTCCACATAAAATAATAAAATAAAAAATCGGCTCCGTAAGGAGCCGTTTTTCGTTACGATTTTGCCTGTTACAGCTTTATTTTGGCTTTCGACGGGTCGTCGGGGCGTTTATACAATATGATCTTTCTGCCGATAGCGCGAACGGGCTCGGCGTTCAGATCGGTTGCCAGTTGTCGGATCAGTTCTTTTGCGGCGATCCCCGAATTGGGCAGGACGGTGATCTTTATCAGTTCCCTTGCCTTTAACGCGTCGGCAAGCTCCGAAAGCATTTGCTCGCCCACTCCGCCTTTGCCGATTTGGAAAATAGCCTCCTGCGGCGCGGCTATACTTAATAATTTGCTTCTTTCCTTTCCGGATAACATTTAATCCTCCGTTTCGCGCTCTATCACCTCGCGGTATACGCGCATTTCGTTTATTTTCGATATGTGATCTCTGCCCTGCGCCGCTTTATTGTGCTTTTCCAGCGCCGCCCTGTCCTTCCATAGTTCTATGAACGTCACCTTTACCGCGCCCGGCAATAATATATATTTCATCTTGAATTCGATGTTGCCCTCGTCCTTTTTGGAAGCCTCCGCATGCGCGCGACATACCTCTACAAATTCTTTCGCGCGTTCCTTATTTAAATGTAAAGCTATCGATTTGACCTTTAAATACAGCATTTAACACCTCTTTATCAGCCTAAGATAAAATTCAACCGCCTCGTAAATGCCGCGGAAAGTTATCCTTTCGTCGTTACCGTGTATCAACTTTCTTTCCTCGTTGGACATCGCCATAGCCGAAAAACGGTATACCCTGTCGGAGATCCTGCCGTAGTGCCTGGAATCCGAACACGCTATCATCAGGTAAGGCGTGACTATGGCGTCGGGGAATACCTCGCCGATAACGGCAGCCACTTTGTCGTATTCGGGAACGTCCGTGCGCGATACCACCGAAGGCTCCGATCCGTCCAAATATTCTATTTCCACCTCGTCGTTTGCCACGACTTTTTTCAAGCGGTTTACTACGCTTTCGCGGGTTTCGCCGCTGATTATGCGCGAATTTACCGTCATTTCGGCTTCGGTCGGAATGACGTTGTACGCGTCCGAACCCTTTGCCGTAGTCAGCGCCGTCGTCGTCCTGAGCAATGCGTTCATTTCGCCGCCGGAGGCTTTGGCTATACCGTCCAGAACGCCTTTGAACAGACATAAATTGGCGAAAATCAACCTGTAAAGGAAGTTCGAGTGCCTGCCAAGTTTGTCGAACATGGCTTTTACCGTATCCGTCATTACCATCGGGAACGGGTTGTCTTCTATCGCCGCGGCGGCTTTGCCCAAAATCCCTATAGGCGTATGCTTCGGCGGCGTCGAAGAGTGTCCGCCGTTGGATCTGACCCGTAGCCTGATATTGGTGACTCCCTTTTCCGCCGTTCCTACGACGGCTATCCTTTTCCGCACTCCGGGGAATACGTTTTCTACTACCGCGCCGCCCTCGTCTACCACCAACGCCGGTCTGATACCGCGGCTTTCCAATAAGGAAACTATATTCGGAGTGCTTTCGCCCTGCGTTTCCTCGTCCCCTGCGAATGAAAAGTATATATCGTTTTCGGGTACGAAGCCTGCCTTCAGCAGTTGCTCCGCCGCCTGCAAAATACCGTTTAAAGTGCCCTTTGTATCCAAAGTGCCCCTGCCCCACAGCGTTTCGCCCTCTATTATTCCCGAAAACGGAGGTTTCGTCCACATCTTTTCGTCGGCGGGCACCACGTCGTAATGCGCCATCAAAACGGTAGGTTCGGCGCTGCTTTTGCCCTGCCAGCGATACAATAAACCTTTGGGTTCGACGCGCTCCCTACTCAATTTTTCGTGGACCAACGGGAACAGCTCCGCCAGCTTTTCCACGAACCGTTCGAATGCCGCAGAATCTTCTTTCGTCGTATCCGAGTAGCTGACCGTCGGAATAACGACCATTTCCCGCAAAGTATTCACCGCGCCTTGGCGGTCGAAATCAACGGGCAGGACGGTTTTATCGGGCTCCCGTTGCGGTTTGAATTTTAACGCTCGTAACAATGCGATCAATAAAACGGTAAACATATTTGACCTCCGTTTTATATAATACCAAATTTTTATATATTTTTCAAGGATTATTATGCCCGATCGCACCGACGAATATAATATCGGCTTGTTTCAATATTTTTTAAAAAAGCAAATAACAGGCTCCCGAAATTATTATTTCGGGAGCCGTCACTATATAAA
>DVNF01000184.1 GCA_018714575.1 Candidatus Stercoripulliclostridium merdigallinarum | reverse complement strand
GTCTCGTGGGCTCGGAGATGTGTATAAGAGACAGGTAATAGATTGCGGAGAGGTTTTGTTGCATACCGATCCGATCACGGGAAGGTGTTCGGATATAGGCTCGTTGGCGATAAAGGTCGCGGCTAACGACGTTGCGGCGGCAGGGGGCGAGCCCGTAGCGTTTTTGTTGACGGTGCTTTTGCCGAAGGGCAGTTCCGTCGCGGAATTTAAACGTATTATGACCGACGCCGAAAAACAATGCGAAAAAATCGGCGCCGAGATCGTAGGCGGTCATTCGGAATTTACTTCGGCGGTCACCAGACCGGTAGTATCTGCTGTGGCAGTAGCCAAAAGGTTATCGGGATTTTCCGTCAGGAAACCGATGCCGGGCGACAGTATAGTCATGACAAAGACTGCGGCAACGGAAGCCACGGTACTGATGTCCGAACGCGCGCCTTTTGCGCTGACGGAGGACGAAAAGCGCGAAATCGATTTTATGAAAGAATCGCTCAGCGTGATAAAGGATTGCCGTATAGCCGCGATGTCGCAATCGGTTTCCATGCACGACGTCACGGAAGGCGGCATAGAAAACGCCGTATACGAACTGTTAAAGGGCGCGAATATCGGCGGCATAATATATCGCGAAGCGGTGCCGGTGACTGCGCTGACAGAAAAACTTTCCGTAGCATTCGGTATAGATCCGCTAAGGTGTTTATCCAGCGGCACTTTGCTGGCGATCGCCGGGGACGGCGATAAGCTGGTCAAAGACTTTGCCAAGGCGGGTATTCCCGCAAAAATCATCGGCCGCGTTACCGACGGAGATATCCGCATATCGGAAAACGGAATTCTGCGAGTTCTGTCGGGCACGGCGGACGAATTGTTGGAACAGGAGGTTTAAGGCTGTGTTCAGTATGACCGGTTACGGAAAAGGAGTCGCCGCAAAGGACGGTTTACAAGTGACGGTGGAATTAAAAAGCGTCAATCACCGTTTTTTGGACGTGGCGTTCAAACTTCCACGGAGCCTGCAATTTGCCGAAGCCGTATTGAGGGAAGAAATTTCCCGCCGTTTTTCCAGGGGACACATAGACGTATTCCTGTCCGTCGAGGATTCCAGGGAGCGTAGCGGCGCGGTTCTGGACGTCAAACTTGCCGAGGAGTATTTGAAAATCGGCGCGACGTTAAAGGGCATGGGCTTTGAAAACGACCTTGGCGTAGCCGCCTTGATCAGGATCCCCGACATAATAAAATCGCCCGAACCCGACGCAGGGGACGAGGAATTGGTCGCGGCTATCAGGGAAGCGGCTGCCGCTGCCGCGGCGGCGCTTGCGGAGATGCGGCTATCCGAAGGCGAAAGGCTGAAAAAAGATATTTCCGGAAAGGTAGACGACATGGAAGAAATGGTGCGCGGCATAAAAGCCAGAGCGCCCGAAGCCACGAGGGAATATCGCGAAAAGCTGACCGAGCGCATACGCGAAGCCCTTGGCGAAGCGACTATGGACGAGGGCAGGATCTTGACGGAAGCGGCTATTTACGCAGATCGCGTTGCTGTGGACGAGGAGATCACAAGGTTGTTCAGTCATATGGCGAACTACCGCGAAATCATTTCGGGATCGACTCCGATGGGCAAGAAATTAGACTTTTTGACCCAGGAAGTCAACCGCGAAGCCAATACCATAGGCTCCAAATGCAACGATATAACCATAACAAAGATTGTTTTGGAACTGAAAAACGTCATCGAAACGGTGCGCGAACAGGTTCAGAACATAGAATAAAAAATACAATAAAAAAACAATAAAAAAATCAAATCAAAGATCAGAAAGATCAGGATAAGGAGATATTGCTATATGATGATCGATCCTCCGATTGACAAACTTATCAAAAAGGCACCTTGCCGTTACGCTTTGGTAGTAGGTATCACAAAGCGCGCCAAAGATTTGTTGGACATGGATTCCGAGGAGCTGAAGAATTCCGGTTTGAAAGCCGTTTCCTATGCCGCGAAAGAAATCTATGACGGCAAGATCAAAATAATCGTCGGCGACAACAAATAACGAATAAGGAAACTTTCGATGAAGACCGTCATTGTCGGCGTTACGGGCGGTATTGCCGCATATAAAAGTTGCGAAGTAGTTTCGCGTTTCAGGCGTCTGGGGTATGACGTCAGGGTGGTCATGACAAAAAACGCCACCGAATTCGTCACGCCTTTGACGTTCGAAAGCCTTTCAAAGAACAAAGTCGTTGTCGACACCTTTGAAAAGAACCGTGAATTCGAAATCGAGCATATCAGCTATGCGGAGCTGGCTTCGGCTTTCGTAATTGCTCCGGCGACGGCTAATTTTATCGGTAAATTGGCGGCGGGCATTGCCGACGATATGTTGACGACAACGGTTATGGCAACCTTGCAGCCCGTGTTTATCTGCCCGGCGATGAACGTAAATATGTACCAAAACCCGATCACGCAGGCTAATATCGAACGACTGAAAGAAAGGGGATACCGATTTATCGGACCCGATTCGGGAATGTTGGCATGCGGAGTGACGGGCGCGGGCAGAATGAGCGAACCCGTCGAAATCGTCACCGAGGTCGACAAATTTTTGACGCCGAAAGCCGACCTTCGCGGAAAAACCGTACTGGTCACGGCAGGCGGCACGCGCGAACCTATCGACGGAGTCAGGTTTATTACCAACCGCTCCTCCGGGAAAATGGGGACGGCGATAGCCGAAGCGGCGCTACAGCGCGGAGCGCGCGTTATTTTGGTATACGGCACGATCTCCGTACCCGTACCCAAAGGCGTCGAGGCGGTAAAAATAGAAACGACTATGGATATGTACCGCGAGGTAATGGCAAGGACCGACGGTACGGATATTTTTGTAATGAGCGCCGCTCCCGGCGATTATGCGGTGGAAAATTATACTCCGCATAAGATAAAGGCCGATTCGTTAGAGCTGAAATTGAAGAAAAATCCCGACATTGCGGCGGCGGTAGGTAAGATCAAAGGCGACAAGAAACTTGTCGTATTCGCCGCGGAAACGGACGATCTGATAGAAAACGCCGTTAAAAAATTAGAGGCTAAGAATGCCGATCTGATAGTTTCCAACGACGTGACCATGCCCGGCGCTGGCTTTGAAACGGATACGAACGTCGTGACTTTGATAGAGCGCGGCGGAGCTATGACGGCATTGGAAATAATGGACAAACGCCGTCTGGCGGACGTCATTTTGGACGCCGTAACGCTATGATAGCGGAAGTTATAGTAGACATTTCCAACTCCGACGTCGACAAAGTATTCGATTATATTGCGACAGACGGAGTAATGCCGGGGCACCGAGTCTTGGTGCCGTTCGGCAGACAGCGCCCGGAGGGCGTAGTTTTAAAATTAAAAGAACGCCCCGATACCAATCACACTTTAAGGGCGATTGAAAGAATCTTAGATCCGGAACCGTTGATATTACCCGAATTTTTGGAACTTGCCGAATTTATGCGCAAGAAAAATCTGCGCTATGCCGACTGTTTCAGATTGTTTATGCCGGCTCGGCTAAGGGGCGGTTCTATACGCGAACTAAAACGCAATTATCTTTTTATAAATTCCGAATGCGATTTTGAAAGCGAATATGCCAAACTTTCCGTCAGAGCCGTGGCTCAGCGCGCGCTGTTCAAGGAGTTATCCGCAGGCGCTTTGCGCGAAAGCGAGGTATTGGAAAGGTATTCCGCCGCCGCCGTCAAAGCTTTGATAGATAAAAATTTGATAATCAAAAAAGCGCTTCGCACGCTCCGCGTTCCGGGCGGCATGAATATTTCCGCGGAAAAGCACGTTCTGACTGCGGCGCAACAGGCTGTCGCCGACGCAATAGAAAAAGGCAACGGCACTTTTTTATTACACGGCGTAACGGGGTCGGGTAAGACGGAAGTTTATATGCACGTCATCGAAAAAGCTTTGGAAAGCGGCAAAACGGCTATAATGTTGGTGCCCGAAATTTCGCTGACGCCGCAAATGTTGGGGCTTTTCCGTGCGCGTTTCGGCGACGGAGTGGCGATATTGCACAGCGGACTGTCGGACGGCGAAAGGACGGACGAATGGACGCGGCTTAGGACGGGCGAGGCAAAAGTCGCTTTGGGCGCGCGTAGCGCGATATTCGCGCCCTTACAAAACGTCGGCGCGATCATCGTGGACGAGGAACACGATTCCAGCTATATTTCCGATTCCAATCCCCGATATTTTACATCCGACATAGCCGAATTCCGTGCAAAATATAACGGCGCGAAGCTGATATTCGGTTCGGCGACCCCGTCCGTCGAAAGCTATTACAAGGCTGTAAAAGGTGAATACACGTTGTTGGAAATGCCGGAACGCGTGGGAAACGCCAAACTTCCCATATTGGAAACGGTAGATATGCGCGAGGAGATCAAAAGCGGCAACACCGGAATGTTTTCGGCACGGTTGATCCGCGAAGTCCGATCGGCATTGGAAGGACACAATCAAGTCATGCTGTTTTTGAACAGAAGAGGATACGCTTCGTTTTTAAGGTGCAGACAATGCGGTTACGTTCCGAAATGCCCGGATTGCGACGTGTCGCTGACTTATCATAAGGAAGACAATACTCTGCGTTGCCATTATTGCGGAGCGAAATACAGAAGCATAGACGTCTGCCCGATATGCGGATACGACGATTTGAAAGAGGGAAAGACGGGGACGGAGAAATTAGAGGAAGAAACCAAACGCTTGTTTCCGGAGGCGCGAGTCCTCAGAATGGATAACGACACGACCAGGAAACGCGACGCATACGTCGACATTTTGACCAAATTCCGCCGCCGCGAAGCCGATATTTTGGTAGGGACGCAGATGATAGCCAAAGGACACGATTTTAAGGACGTCACTTTGGTGGGTATAATCGACGCCGACATAGCTTTGTATTATTCGGACTACCGTTCGGCGGAGCGCACTTTCCAATTGATCACACAGGTCGCGGGCAGGGCGGGTCGCGCCGAAAAAGAGGGCAAAGTCGTAATGCAGACCTACAGCCCGAATCATTACGTATACAAATACGCTAAAAGCTATGATTACAAAGGCTTTTTCCGTAACGAGATCCGCGCCAGGGAGCTGACGAAGTATCCGCCGTTTACAAAGATAATCAGGATGTTGTCGCTGTCCGAAAGCGAACGCGACGCGGGAAACGCCGCGCGCGGCATGGCGCAACAGATCGCCGCGATGCGGCAAAAAGGCTCACCTATATTAAGGATACAGGTCATGCAATCGGCGATAAAGAGGATACGCGCATACTATCGGTATCAAGTAGTCGTATGGATAGAATCGTCGGGCGAAGAAGCCGTTTGCCCGGCGTTATACGAACTGGGCAGGAAATATTCTACCGGAGGGGTTTCGGTCTTTGCCGAGATCAATCCGCAACAAATGCTATAGAAAAACAGAGGAAGGAACATGGCACTCAGAAACATTTTTAAGGAAGGCGATCCTATTTTAAGGCGCAAGGCGCGCCCCGTCGAAAAAATAGACGACAGACTGTTGACGTTGTTGGACGATATGCGCGAAACTATGATAAAGGCGGACGGCGTGGGCTTGGCGGCTCCGCAAGTCGGAGTATCCAAACGCGCGGTGATCATCAAACCCGATCCCGATTCTGACGAGATCGTCGAAATGATCAATCCCGTAGTTTCCGAAAAGACGGGAGTACAGGTAGGCGTGGAAGGCTGCCTTTCGATAGATCCGTCCAAAAATTGCAAAGTCGCCAGACCAAACAGGCTGAAAATAGAGTACACCGACAGGTCGGGACAAACTCATTCCGAGTATGCCGTAGGCTTCAAGGCGCGCGTTATATGCCATGAGACCGATCATTTGGACGGCATACTGTTTATAGATCGGGAGTTTAAAAAATGAAAGTGATTTTTTTGGGAACGGGTGATTTTTCTTTGAAAGTTTTCGAGGGCGTTGCGGCTTCTCGTCACGAAATAGCGGCGGTGGTGTGCCAACCCGACAAAGTCAATCAAAGGAACGGCAAGATAAAGCCGTCTCCCGTTTCCGTTGCCGCGGAGCAAGCGGGAATACCGGTTTTCAAATTTGAAAAGATATCCGAAAACGTAGAGGAGCTAAGACCTTTTAACGCGGATATAATGTTGACTGCCGCCTACGGTCAGATGCTGTCGGAGGAAGTATTAAATCTGACTCCTTACGGAGTTATCAATACGCACGCTTCGTTGCTGCCCAAATACCGCGGGGCTTCGCCCATTCAATCGGCGATCGAAGACGGCGAAACTATTTCCGGAGTCACAATAATGCGTACGGTAAAGAAAATGGACGCGGGCGACATAATTTTTCAAAGCACCGTCGATATAACGGGCATGAACTCGGAAGAATGTTTTGCCGTTATGGCGGACCTTGCGGCGGTGACCGTCGTCGAAGCTTTGGATTTGATAGAGGACGGCAAAGCCGTATATACGCCGCAAAACGAAGCCGAAGCAAGTTATTGTAAGAAGCTGAAAAAATCGGACGGCGCGATAGATTTTAACGAAAGCGCAGATAGGATATTAAATAAGATCCGCGCATATTACGGGTTTCCGGGCAGTTACTTTTACTACGCGGGGAAACTGGTCAAGATCCTGGCGGCGGAATACGCCGACCAAAAAGGTGCGCCCGGCGAAGTTTTGGTATCGGAACCGAAGAAAGGCTTTGTAATAGCAGCAGGTAGCGGAGCGTTGTCGGTAACGAAGATCCAACCCGAAGGCGGCAAAGCCATGGCTGTTGCCGACTACCTGAGAGGTCATAAGATACCTGTAGGAACGATACTTTGATATGGAAGAAATACTCAGGGAAATTTATTCGGCTTTGGACGATGTGCTTCGCAAGGGAGCTTATATAAATATAGTTTTTAACGGAGAATTCGAGCACCGCTCCCAGGTGACGTTCGTAGTAAAAGGCACGGTAGAACATTACTTCGAATTAACTTACGCATTGGAAACGTTGGCTCCGCGCGGCGTAAAACCGGCGCTGAAGACGTTAATGCTGGGCGCGATGTTTATGTTAAAATACGGTTCGGTTCCGGACTACGCATTGGTCAACGGAGTAGTCGCGTTGGCGGGAAAGATGTTCGGGCAGGGCGTGAAAGGATTCGTAAACGCCGTGTTGAAAAAGTTTAAAACTCTGCCTCCGCCTGTGGGAATAAAAAAAGAGGAAGCCGACTTGAACGCTCCGGAGTTTATAATCCGCGCGTTGGAAAGGGACGGCTTTGATCCCGCAGCCGTTTTGCGCCCGCCGGTAAACGACAACGTACATTTCAGGTTGGGGCGTAAAGGGAAACAGGACGACATAAAGGACTTAAAAGGGCTGACGCCGTCCGAAGCCGGCGGCTGGTTTTCAAAGCCCGATCCGAGGTTGAAAAAATTAAACGCCGACGGAGCTATTACTTTTATATCGCCTTCGTCTATGGAATGCGTCAACGCATTCGGCGATATTAAGGGAAAGCGATATCTGGACTTATGCGCGGCGCCGGGCGGCAAAGCCGTATACGCCGCGGAAAAGGGCGCCGTAGTCACCGCGGCAGACATCTACCCTCACCGTGTGGACTTGATAAAAGCCTATGCCCGAAGAATGGGGCTTAGGCTGGATGCCTGCGCAAACGACGCCACAAAGATTAAAAATGAATGGATAAACGCCTTCGATTGCGTTGCGACGGACGTTCCCTGCATGGGACTTGGCGTTATTTCATACAGACCCGACACTACGATAAACAAAAGACCCGGCGATATCGAAAGCATCGTAGGCGTGCAAAAAGCTATTTTGAATACAGCGTGCAAATACGTCGCACCGGGAGGAAAGTTGGTATATTCCACCTGTTCGGTATTGAAAGCCGAAACCGAAGAAGTTATAAAAGCTTTTTTGCAACATAACGGGGATTTTAGTATCCTCAGCTACAAAAACAATACAGAATACGGTAGATTGATAATGCCGGACGGAATGTGGGACGGCTTTTTCGTGTGTTTGATGGAGAAAGATAAATGAAACTGCTGGAAGATCTGGATTATAACGAATTGACACAAGCGGTTTCGGAAGGCGGCTTTCCCAGGTACCGCGCCGACCAATTAAACGATATGCGCCTCCGTCACCGCGACTATTCGGAGGCAAATAACCTTCCGAAGGCGGTCAAAGAATACTTTTCCGAACGTTATTTGGCGCAATCGGTAAAGATTTTGGAAACCGTAAAAGGTAAAGACGCCGAAAAATATTTGTTTTTATTGCATGACGGCAACATTGTCGAGGGTGTTTTCATGCCGCACAATTACGGTAATACCCTGTGCGTTTCGACTCAGGTCGGGTGCAGAATGGGTTGCGTGTTTTGCGCCAGCGGTTTGAACGGTTTGATCCGCAACCTTTCCGCAGGGGAAATTTTGGGCGAAGTCTTGGCGGTAAACGCATTGAAAGGCGGTACTCCGACGGAACGTGCGATCGGTAATATCGTTTTGATGGGTTCAGGTGAGCCGTTGGACAATTACGATAACGTAGTCAAATTCCTCAGAATGATAATCGATCCGAAAGGCTTGAATTTCGGTGCCAGGAATATTTCGTTGTCGACTTCGGGACTTGCCGACAAGATAAAAAAACTCGCCGATGAAAAATTAGGTATCGTTTTGTCTATTTCGTTACATGCTCCGACGGACGAACAGCGTTCCGCGCTGATGCCGGTGAACCGTTCCAATCCCATTTCCGAATTGATGGCGGCAGCCGATTACTATTTTAAAAAATCCGGTCGCAGGATAATATTCGAGTACGCTTTGACTGCGCAAAATTCAGACGACAATTCCATAAAACAGCTTATAAAGTTATTGAAAGGTCGCTGTTTGCATGTTAATTTGATAAATTTAAATTATGTAAAGGAGCGCGGAATGTCGGGACTCAGCCGTAAGCGCGTCGATCAAATCGTCGAAACGCTGAACGCGGCGGGAATCGGAGCGACGCTAAGGCGAAGCATGGGAAACGATATAGAGGGCGCCTGCGGTCAGTTGAGAAACAAATATCTTTCTTCTAACGCAGCGGAGGACAAGGCATGAAGCGCGCCGAGGGTGTGGTAACCAAAATAGTTTCCAACCTGTATACCGTATTTGCGGACGGAGAATACAGGGAAGCCGTCGCCAGGGGCAGGCTGAAGCTGAATCCGCGATCCGTGACGGTAGGCGACCGCGTCGTTTTATCGGAGGAAAACGGCACAAACGTGATCGATTCCGTCCTTCCCAGGAAAAACGAATTGCAACGGCCGTTCGTCGCTAACGTAGATACGGCGTTTATAGTTATCGCAAAAGAGCCGAAACCCGATTTATTGTTGACGGATAAGATCATCGTGAACTGTTTCAAAGAGGGGGTCACTCCCGTCCTGGTATACAACAAATGCGAGCTTGCGGAGGACGGAGAAATCGACGCGCTGAAAAGGGCGTATTCTTTTATCGACGTAATCGCCGTTTCGGCAAAGTTAAAATCGGGGTTAAAGGAGCTGGAAAGCGAAGTTGACGGCAAAACCGTCTGCCTTGCCGGTCAGTCGGCGGTAGGAAAGACTTCGCTGATGAACGCGGTCCTGGATTTGGATTTAAAGACGGACGGACTTTCGGCAAAGATAAAACGAGGCAAAAACACCACCAGACACGTTGAAATTTACCCCGCGTTGGGCGGACACGTCATGGACACTTGCGGTTTCAGTATGTTGACCCTTGTCAATATACCCTCCGATGAGTTAAAATATTATTATGAGGACTTTTTGCAGTTTGCCGACGACTGTAAATATACCGCCTGTAACCATATCTCCGAACCCG
>DVNF01000183.1 GCA_018714575.1 Candidatus Stercoripulliclostridium merdigallinarum | reverse complement strand
GTCCACGATGTCGAATTTCACGCGGTTACCGCCGGCAACCAATTCGCTCATACCGCCCGTAGCCACTACTTTAACGTCCTTCAACCCGGATTCGGCGATCATTTCGGTAATTATGCCGTCCACAAGCCCTTGAAAACCGTAAATTATACCTGCCTGCATATTCTGAACGGTGGTCTTGCCGATAATCGATTTCGGGCGCACCAATTCGATCCTGGGCAGCTTCGCCGCCGTATTCGTCAAAGCTTCCGCGCTGGATTTGATACCGGGCGCAATGGCGCCGCCCAAGAAGTTGCCTTCGCCGTCGATAAAACCGAAAGACGTAGCCGAACCGAAATCGACGGTTACACACGGCCCGCCGTATTCGTAATACGCGCCTACGGCGTTTACGATCCTGTCCGCGCCCAATTCTTCGGGAACGGTATACTTCAATTTGATACCCAAATTAATGGAAGAGGTAACCATAATAGGCTTTTTGTGGGTATAGTATCTGCACATATGCTCTATGGTATAATTCAGCGCCGGCGCGACGGAGCTGATAATAATACCTTCGACCATATCGAAAGTATAACCCTTGGAGCTCATCAGATCCATAAACACCATACCGAACTCGTCGGCAGTTTTGTTATGGTCGGAAGCTATACGCCAGGTAGTGACGATCTTGCCGTTTTCCAATACGCCTATTTTAATATTGGTATTGCCTATATCAAGTAGTAAAACCATGTTGAAATAATATCATATTGTATGCCTATAGTCAAGAATTTCATATTTTCCTGCCCGACAATCTTTTACCCTATAAAAAACGTTATTGCGTGTGCGAACGTTTGAAAAAAACTACTAACTCTTTTCGTCAAACAAACGTTACTTAAACTTTATCTTCGGGCGGGAAAATATTATAAAAAACTTTTTCGAGAGTCAACCCGTAAGGCGGCAGCGTTTTGATCCCGTGAGTCCTGGTGCCTTCCGCGAACATACGCTCTATTTCTTCCGACGGCATCTTGCCGGTGGCGACGCGCACCAAAGTCCCCGCGATCACTCTGACCATATTATATAAAAAACCGTTACCGGTAAGATATAAGACAACTTCGTCGCCGCAAACTTTGACCTCGGCGGAATAAATAGTCCTGACCGTCGTCGACACTTCCGAACCGACGTTGCCGAAAGCCTTGAAATCGTGCTCGCCCTCGAACATACGCGCCGCGGCGACGAACTTTTCGACGTCGAAGGGCGGAGTTATCCTGACAAAGCGCCCCCTGCGGAGCGGCGACGGCGTGCGCGAAATATACATTCCGTAAGAATATGTCTTTTGTTTTGCCGAATATTGCGCGTGAAAATCGTCGGCGACCCGTTGCATTTTTACGACTTTGACGTCTTCCGGCAACAGCGCGTTCAAGGAATATCTGAATCTGTAAACGTCAAGTTCCCGCGCCGTATCGAAATGAGCCACCTGCCCTGCGGCGTGAACGCCGGCGTCGGTACGTCCCGACCCCACTATTACCGTTTCCTCGCCGGTCAAAACCCGCAACGCTTCCTCTACGGTCTGTTGCACTGTAGGGGCGTTCAGTTGGCGCTGCCAACCCGAATAGCCGGCGCCATCGTATTCCACCGTGATAGCGTACCTCATACGCTGAACAGCCACCAAACGGCGGGGACGGCTTCGTAAGCTCCCCAGAAATTGTTGTTCAACGCCACCACCAGGACTATGAACACGGCTACGCCTATTACCCCGATTAGGTCGCGCCACGAAAATTTCATTACTTTATAACGAGTGCGGTTCGGAGTCGCGTTATAACACCTGGCGTCCAACGCCGAAGCCAATTCCTCCGCCCTCCTGAACGCCGACACGAACAAGGGTATCAATACCGGAAGCAACGCTTTCGCGCGTTTTAACAAACCGCCGTTGTCGAAAGCCGCTCCGCGCGCTTTCTGCGCCATCATTATTTTATCGACTTCTTCCGAAATTATCGGAATAAACCTGAGTGCGATACTCATGATTACCGCTATGTCGTGAACGGGGACTTTGATATATTTCAGCGGCTTCATCAGGCTTTCCATGCCGTCCGTAATTGCCGTAGGCGTAGTCGTGTAAGTCAACAACGTCGTACCCATGACCAACAATACCAACCGCAACACCATTTTGATCGAGAATATGATACCCTCGACCGTTATCTTTACGCGCCAACATTCCCATAAAACGGTGTCGCCGTTATAAAACAGCAGGTTCAGTATGCCCGTGAATACCAAAATAAAAATTATGGCTTTTATGCTCTTCAGTACCTTTGTTATCGGAATACGGGATACCAAAATGGCGGATACAACGCAAATCATTACGGCGAAATACGACAGGAAATTCTTTGCCAGAAACGCCATGACGATAAACGCCACCACCAGGACCAGCTTTGCCCTGGGGTCCATCTTGTGGGTAAAGGAATCGGCAGGATAAAATTGTCCCAAACTGATGTCTTTCATCCTTTCGCCCTCCCGATGATCGCCGCGGTCAGTTGATCGGCGCTGAGCGCCGGGCTGTCCAACGTACAGCCTTTAGCCGCCAACAACCGCTTTATTTTGACGGTATGCGGATAGTCCAATTCGGTTTTGTCTACCAGGTCGGAATGGTTGAACAGTTCGTCCGGAGTCGTATCCGCGATCAGCTTTCCGTTGTCCAAAACTATGACGCGGTTGCAAAATTCGGCGATTTCGTCCATATTGTGAGAAATGATTATAACCGTATCCGTAACTCCCTTTTTCAGCTCCGTCACCAATTGCAATATCTCGCGTTTCCCTACGGGATCCAATCCCGCGGTGGGCTCGTCCAGCACCAATACCGACGGCTTGGACGCCAGCACACCTGCTATAGCCACGCGGCGCATCTGACCGCCCGACAATTCGAACGGCGATTTCCCCGCCACTTCGTCAAAGTCCAAACCGACCAATTCCAAAGCCTGTTTCGCGGCGGCTTCCGCCTCCTCCGCCGAAAATCCGAAATTCAGCGGACCGAATTCGACGTCCTTTTTCACGGTGTCGGCGAACAGTTGATATTCGGGAAATTGAAACAACATTCCCACCTGCTTTCTAAGCGTTTTCAAATCGACTTTGCGCGCGTGCAAAGCTATGTCGCCTACCGTGATCGAGCCGCTCTGCACCCTGATCAGCGCGTTCAAATGGCGGCACAGAGTCGACTTTCCCGAACCCGTCGAGCCGACTATTCCCAAAGTGTCGCCGGAATCGACGGTAAAGCTGATATCGTCCAAAGCCACCTTTTCAAACGGGGATTTCGGAGAATATACGTATTTTAAATTTTTTACTTCGATTCGCATTTCTCCTCCGTAAGCGCAACCGCGACTTCTTCCGCAAGTTCCTCGTCCGTCAAAGCGAAGCCTATATTCAACCCTGCCTTTTTCAAGTTCAACGCAACCTTAGCGGCAACGGGGAGTTCCAATCCCGCGCGCTGTATCGCCGCCTCGTTTTGAAAGACTTCGCGCGGCGTGCCCGAAGCGATGATCTCGCCGTCGTTCATAATATGAATTTTATCCGCGGCTATCGCCTCGTCCATATAGTGAGTTATCAACACCACAGCCATGCCCTTTTCCCGTTGCAGCTTTAAAATCGTATCCATGATTTCGCGCCTGCCTTTCGGATCCAACATAGCGGTGGATTCGTCCAAAACTATCGCCTTGGGGCGCATGGCAAGTATAGCGGCAATCGCAATACGCTGTTTTTGTCCCCCGGAAAGCCTGTTCGGGGAACCCGTTCGGTAACTTTCCATTCCTACCGTTTCCAAAGCTTCGGTAACGCGTTCTTCGATTTCGTCACGCGGAACGCCCAGATTTTCGGGACCGAAAGCCACGTCGCTTTCGATGACGGAAGCTACCATTTGGTTGTCGGGATTTTGAAAAACCATGCCGACGGTGGAACGCACGTCGAAGATCTTGTCGTCGTCCGCGGTATCCACTCCGTTCACGGTGACCGTGCCTTCGTCGGGTACCAAAAAACCGTTCAGCAGCTTTGCCAAAGTCGATTTGCCGGAGCCGTTCCTGCCCAAAACCACGACGAATTCGCCGCCGCGGATTTCCAAGTCTACGCCTTTGACTCCGCGCGAAACCTGTTCGCCGTTACGGTACGAATAAGTGACGTCTTTTGCAACGATCAGCGCGTCGTTCTGCCCTGCGGTTATGGAATTTTCGGTTACCTGCGGCGCACCGTTCGCCGCGGACTCTGTTCCTTTGTCGCTCATACCCGGTATTTTAACATATTTTGCCGACGATTCCAAACGATTATACCGATTTTTCACTTTTTAAAAGTAAATAGCGGTAAATAGATGTAAATCGATATTGACTGAATTTATAAAAACTTATATAATATTATTTACTCATTAACACATGCGGGCGCGTGTAGCGTCCAAAAGGAGGAGGCATGTTACAGACCGGAAAAAGAAAGTTCGGCCTTGCGTCGGTAATCGTCGCGCTGGTTTTAGTAGCGGCTATGGCGGTCACCGCGCTGGCTTTTAAAGGAAACGATACGGCGCTTGCCGACGATTCGTTCGCCGCGTCGGGCTCCCCCGTCGTTTTCGCCCATTTAACGGACACCCACTACTA
>DVNF01000182.1 GCA_018714575.1 Candidatus Stercoripulliclostridium merdigallinarum | reverse complement strand
TGCGTAGTCAAAGCCGAAACGTCTATGTCCGAAGTCAAAATATATGTGCCCGAACCGTTGGCGATGTTGCCTAGCTGTATGGCGTCGGCGACTTTTATCGCGTCCGCAGCCACGACCTCGACGCTGATCTTCGCGATTTCGACATCGCCGTAGGTATACGAAAACTCGGCTACGGACCCTACCTCAGCCGCCGACGAAGTCAATACCATATCCTCGGAAACGCTGATTCCCGGCACCTCTTTCAAAACTTTAAAGGTAAAATCTTCGCGTGGCAAACCGACCGTAAATCCGTCGTCCAAAACGACCCCGACCTCATCGGTCGGCGTTATTGCGTAATAATATTCTTTTCGCTTTAACGCGGTAACCGTTTCGTCGTCACGCGTCAACAGTACAGCCAAAACTATCGCTCCGGCAATCAGTACGACAACCAAGATCGCGGCAACGATCCAAATTATCCTTTGCCTTTTCGTCAGCCCTTTGAAATATGCAATTATGCCGGAAGACTTTTTTGCCATCGTTATCCTTTTACGCGTACAAGCACACGATTTAATTTATTATAATAAATATATAAAAGAAAGTCAATATCGAAACCTTCTTTTATCGGCGCCAGGCAAAAAAAGCGGCCGCACTGACTGCAGCCGCAAAAAACAAGTTTTCGCTTTCGGCTAGGAATTACCGCGCTTTTTACCATTTGTTGTGGACTTTCTCGGCAAACCCCAAAACTTTATCCAGCTTAATCTCCGTTCCGTCGTCCAACACGCAAGTTCCCGAAAAATACCCGAAAACTTGGTGCGGGATCATACAAAATACTTTCAGATCGAACGGCTCGTACCTGTCTATCAAAGGCTCGAAATCCAAGTTGACGCGGTTGTCGGAAGAGGTTACCGTCCAAGGTTTAGTATATTCGACGTTGTCCGTGCCGTCGCCGGGAATATTAAAAGCGACGTCTTCCAGCTTATGCGCTTTTCCGTCATAGAACAGCATGTTTTCTGTGGCTGCCGAGGTGTCTCCGAAGCCGTATCCCAAGTTAAATCCGAACTTCTTACCGTCGGGAAGCACCGTTTGCAAACTGCCCCAATACCAAGTATTGTCGAAAGTCCAAACGCCTCTGCCCCAATCCAGCGTGCCTAACGCGTCGTCCAAAGAATAGGTTTTGTTGCCCACCTTGAAATGACCTTTTGCGGTCATGCAGTTTATTTTCGCATTATAATAAAAGTGCTTGTCTTTTTTGAACGGCGTGGCGATAAACATGCACTCTTCGGGAGTATCCGAAAGGTAAAAATCGAAGGAAAGCTCCTCGCCGTTATTCCCGAATTTCGGATATTTCCCGAAAATATGCCTGACGCCCGAATCCAAAATACACACAAATTCGACGCCGCCGTTTGTCGCTATCACGTCGCCGGAAAGCGTAGATTTAGGCATATGGTAACAGCCCATGGGGAACAGCTTTATCGAACTTTTGGTGATTTGCGAAGGCGCCTCGAAATCCATAAAAGTCGCGCTTATGGCTCCCACATACCCCATATCGGCAGCCGTAAGGCAGATTGCGTACTTGTCGTTGCCGACATAGTAATAATCCCATTCCTTTATGCGGAATTTCGACGCCTTTATGTCGGTGCGGTCATAATCCAACAGATACTCGGTGGCGTATCCGGGACAACTCAGGTTGCCTTTTTCGTCCAACAGCTTGGCTCGCCGTGTGATGCGGTTTTGCATAATTCCTCCTATTTATTCAATATCGCAAAAGCTTTTTTGTTGCACTTGTACAAGGATTTGAATACCTCGAAGTTTCTGTCGTACACGGGTTTTAATTCTGCGCGCGGAGCAAACGTTTTGACTGCGGGAATAAACTTTTTCAGGTCGTCCAACGAATCGATTATTCCTAAGCCTACGGCTACCACCGCCGCGGCGCCTACCGCGCCTACGTTTTGAGGAGCGGCTACCGTTTCAATGGTTCTGCCGGTAATGTCTGCCAGCAGTTGCGAAGTAAAATCGCTTAGCGCTCCGCCGCCTACGAAACGGATCGTATCGGAAGTCTTTACCTTTTTGTCCTGCGCTTCCAACATCCAGCGTTTATGATAGCATACGCCCTCTAAAACGGCTCTGATCAGTTCCGTCTTTCCCGTTTCAAGGCTGATATTAAAGAACATTCCGCGCGATTTGGGGTCTTCGAACGGGCAACGGTTTCCGTGCAGCCAAGGCGTGAATATGACTCCGCCCGCGCCTGCCGCCGCCGTGTCCGCGACGTCGGTCATGTAATCGTATAACGATGTGTATTTGGTTTCGAAATCTTCGGTAATGTGCTTTTTGTTCAAATAAATACCGATCTCGTCCAACGCCAAATGATTCTTTACCCATTCCAGGCACTTGCCGGAAGTTTCCATCTCGGCAAAATAGACGAACTTGCCTTTTTGCGCGCAAACTATGGAAGCGATCATGGCGGAAGCGTCTACCATCGATTTATCTACAACGGTGCCTACCCATCCGGAAGTACCGGAATATATATGTGTGTCGCCCAAGCCGGTAGCGCCCGCGCCTACTCCGATCAAGCTGGCGTCGCCGCCGCCGCCGAAAACCTTTATTCCCTCGACCAAGCCCAATTCCGTGGCAGCCTGTTTCGTGATACCGCCCACGCAATCGGTGGATCCGACGATTTCCGGTAAGTGATCGGGATTGACTCCCAACATTTTGACTATCGGCCAAGCCCATTGTCCGTTATGTACGTTCAACATCAAAGTTCCGAATGCGGAATCCCCCGTCATTACCATGCGCCCCGTACATTTGGCTATCAGATACTCTTTTACGTCCAACCACTTGTAGACACGCTTAAAAACTTCGGGTTCGTGAGCTTCTACCCATTTGTACTTCCAAACGGGGTCTTTGACCGAAGCCGCGACCGCGCCGGTATAATACAACGATTTCAACAGTTTGAATATGTTCGCTCCCGCGATCTTGAATCCGTATGCAATGCCTTTTTTAATCTCCTCAACGGCACGTTGATCCATGTAGCTCATAGCGCGCCTGACGGGTTCGCCGTCTTTGTCTACCAACACCAATCCTTGCATCTGCGAACAGAACGAAATTCCCAAAATTTCTTCCGGCTTGACTCCGGTATCTTTTAACAGAGTCGCGGTCGTTTCGCACATCGCCGCCCACCATTCCTTTGGATCCTGTTCGGCTCCGCCGCCTTCCAAAACGTACAACCCGTAGCCTTTGGTCGCCGCGTCCAACAGCTTTATGGTTTCTCCGACGTCAAACAAACAAGTCTTCACTCCGGTAGTTCCGACATCATATGTAATTATGTAATTAGGCATTGCTTCCTCCGCAAAAATAACGCTTTTTCAATACAAACATTATACACCCTTATTGTTTCTATTGCAATATTGCAATACGATAAAAAGTATTTAAAAGAACATATTTATTACATCTTTACGCATCAAAGTAGCAATCATCTTGCTTTTCTTATTGCTTTTCCTAGCCGCAAATAGACCGGATCATATTGATAAAGCGCCCGAAATTTCAGGCGCTTTTGTAGCAATAGATACAGAATTTATGATAATTCGTGAAATTATGTCGACCGTTATTCCTGTTCCTCTATCGTGTTTAGCGTGAGTTCGATGAAGGTATGGACCTTTCCGCCGACCTTGGGATAGATGTTGCAATCCACCCTGACCTTTGCGCTGCTTTCCGAAAATTCTATCAGCAATTCGAACGGATCCAATTCCAGCTTGTAATCGGCAAAATACACCACCGTTCCTTTGCGCGCCGACTTTTTCAGAATATACAGTTCCTCTCGCGTTATATCGTGTTTTTCGTCCAGCACGGTTTCTTTATATACCGCGACTTTGTCGCTGTTTAAACCGATAACGTGTCTTTCGCCTTCGATCGTGAAACGGATCTCCGCAAATTTGCCGTAATAACCGTACTCGGCGTTTAACCTGATATAGCTGATCGGCGCGTCGTCGCCGGGAAGTATGGTCAAAGCGGCTTTTTTCATGCCTTACCCAACAATTCGTGAATTCTGTCTGAGCTGTTCAACAGCGGCGATACCGACTTGTTTTGGTTGCAGGAAGATATGATATAGCTGATGAATTTAGAAAGATCCGCACATATAAACCAGCTCCTGTTCAGCAGGTCGGGTGAATTATAGGTCAAGTTGGTACTGATCACCGCCGTAAACAAGCCTTCTTCGTAAGCTTTGTCGAACTTCTCGAACCCTTCCGTAAACAGCCCGTAAGTAGCCGTCAGGAATATCTTTTGGCAGCCTTTTTCCTTCAATTCGCGGCACAACCTCAGCACCGAATCGCCGGTTGCTATGATGTCGTCCGCCACCAAAATATCTTTGCCTTTTACCTTAGTTCCGATATATTCATGGGCGACTATCGGGTTTCTGCCGTTAACTATCGTCGTGTAATCGCGGCGTTTATAGAACATTCCCAGGTCGACTCCCAAAATCGAAGCGTAATAAATATTTCTGTTCATCGCTCCTTCGTCGGGAGAAACTATCATAAAATGTTCGTCGTTCAATTCCAGGTTCGGATATTGCATCAACAGCGCTTTCATGATCTGATAGGTCGGGAAGAAGTTGTCGAAGCCCATCAGCGGTACCGCGTTTTGGATCCGCGGATCGTGCGCGTCAAAGGTGATAATATCTTTTACGCCCATAGCGTACAGTTCCTGTAGCATTTGAGCTCCGTCCAAGGACTCTCTGGAGTTTCTCCTGTGCTGTCTGCCGCCGTATAATAACGGCATGATCACGGTAATTCTTTCGGCTTTGCCGCCTGCCGCGGAAATTATGCGTTTTAAATCCGCATAGTGGTCGTCGGGGGACATGCAATTGGTTCTGCCGAACATAGGGTATGTGCAGTTATAATTGCCGACGTCTACCAAAATATAGATATCGTAACCGCGAACGGAATCTTCGATTATGCCTTTCGCGTCGCCTGTCGTAAACCGCGGGCAATGGTTATCGATTATAAAAGATTTCTTTTTGAATTTGGGATTTTTGTTACCGACGTCGCGGTTATACCATTCGACAAGGTAATTATCGATCTTTCTACCCAGATCTTCGGCGCCTTTTAAAACGATCAATCCAAGCGGTGCAACGGGAGAGGCGTCTTCAAAAACTTCCGTAAAAAAAGTAGGCATGAGTTATATCCTCCAAAGCTCTCTTGTATATTCTAATATTATCATACCCGACTTTAAATTGCAACAAACTTATAGCCCTATGCCAAAAGTTTAACTGCGTTCGTGGGCCGCTTTCTTCGCGTTTATTTTTCCTATCAGCCGTTCGCGGACGCTGCCGCGCAAAGCGTTAGCTTTAAAAAATGCCCGTCGCAAGACGGGCAAGTTTCTATAAGTTTTATCCGATCCGGTTTGAACGGGATCACGATTGTATAAACCGGGACTCGGCGGTGTCGTCGTCGCGGTTTTCGTCGGAAACTCCTGCAAATTGGGCGTTGTACAGCTCGTAATAGAAGCCTTTTTTCGCCATCAAAGTTTCGTGATTGCCTTGTTCCACGACGTCGCCGTGGTTCATTACCAGAATGACTGCGGCGTGCTTTATCGTAGACAGTCGGTGCGCGATAACAAAGCTGGTCTTGTCCTTCATCATGGCAAGCATCGCGCTTTGGACGTATTTTTCCGTTCTGGTATCTACCGATGACGTCGCTTCGTCCAGAATAATGATACGCGGCTTTTTCAGTATGGCGCGCGCTATCGTCAGCAGTTGCCTTTGTCCTGCGGAAATATTCGTTGCGCCCTCTTTCAATTCGGTATCATAGCCGTTTTCCATCGTGACTATGAACTGATCGGCATGCGCTTCCTTTGCCGCCTCGATGATTTCTTCGCGCGTGGCGCCGGGGTTACCGTAGGCGATATTGTCCGCAACGGTTCCGTTAAACAGCCAAGTGTCCTGCAAAACCATTCCGTACAACGATCTAAGGTCGTTTCGGGAATATTCCGTTATATCTACCCCGTCTATCGAAATCTTGCCCTTATCGATGTCATAGAA
>DVNF01000181.1 GCA_018714575.1 Candidatus Stercoripulliclostridium merdigallinarum | reverse complement strand
GAAGGACTACGGCGATGAACGTAACGATGCCGGCTATGGTCTACGATTCGGGCGTCACGGAAGTTTACGAGATCGACGTTTACGGATTCGAAGAGGGTACTTTGCAATCCCATAACGAAATTGCCGACGTCATTATCGGCAGCGAGACCGCCGACGGCGGAACCGAAGTCGGTACGGAGATCACGACCGAAAACGGCATGACCTTCCTGACCGACGTCTTATACGACCACAGTAACGCCCTGGTTACCAGGACGGGCGAGGTCATAGACTACAGGGGCGGCACGGCGTTGATCACGGCAACGATAGGCAACGAGATGTACGGATATCAGGAAATCACGATAACCCTGAACTACCTTGACAGGACTATCGAAAAGCTGTTTGACGCCGACAACGTTTACAGCTATGCCACCTATGCGGACGGCAGAGAGGGCTTGCATTTCGAATTCGACCCGTTCTTGGAATACGTGCCCGAAAATATCTTCCCCGCCACGGGCGACGCGGTAACGTTCGCAGACGGCGAATATACCGGATCGTTCCAAAGCTATTGGGCGCCCGAAGCCTCCGAAGGCACCGAGGGTACGGAAGGCGGCGATAGCGTAAACGCGCTGCCCGATAACTTCCCGGAGAAAACGCTTATGGTGACGTGGAACGACGACAGAGTGGCTTTGACATATTCCGGTTCCGACGCCGCATACGTCACTGTCACGATATCGCTACCCGACGGCAGCTATGCGCAGACGACGACCTACGGCTTTACCGTCTACGACAGAACTGTCACCGGATTCACCGACTTGTTACTGGAAGGAAAATACGATGAAAACGGCGATATAATCCCCGTAAAACCGTATGATTACCTGAACGCCGAAGACCTGAGTGCCGCGATCGCCGCCGATTACCTGGCAGGCGCGGGCTCCACGTTCATAGTAGAATTCGGCAATATCGCAAGGAATCCCGACAGCTTCGCATTGCAATTCACGATCGGCGCGACGGCGAACTACTTACGGGTTGTCGAAGGCGAAGGAGGCTATAAGTTCGAAAAAGAACTGAGAGCGGCGCTGATCGCAGGCGGCGAAGAAAATATGGCTATGCGCTTTGTCTTGGACGACGCAAGGGGCATCAGCTACCGCGGAAAGGACGCCAGGTTCTATCTGGCTGTACCCGGATTCGCTTTGGGCGAAGATGGCGAACAGCTGGCAAGGCAAGACCTGCCGGTAGCGGAGCAATATATAATCGGCGCCGAATACCTGACTGAAAACGGCAGTTATGTAGACTATCTGACTTGGCTGGGTACCGGCGAAACGACGGGACAAGGCGGAGCAACGACGCTTCACAACACCAAGTATGACGGTCAGAATTACTATTACGACAGCTATAAAGTGTTCAGCCCGTATCACTATATCGAAAGAGGCGGTATGTTGCTGCCGGAGAACGCAAAGATCTACGTAGGCACCGTGCAACAGTCGGCATACGAAGACTTTATAGCGACTAACCCCGGTGTAACCTATGACGAATGGCGTTACAATTTGGAACTCAGAGAGTCCGAGCTGGACAGCTATGAAATAGAGCTGACTTGGACGAACATGGTCAACGGCAGAAGGCGTATCAGCGTTTACGACGAAATGGTTACGGCTTCCTTCCAGGTCGACCTTGATTCGCAAAGCTATGCGCTGAGGTTCTTTATCGAACCCGGCTGGATCCTGGACGACAACGTCATAATCCGCGAATCGGGCAGATCTTATTCGGAGGACGAAATAATCATGTTGCCGAACGCGACGGCACAGCCCGTACGCGACGGAGCCGCTCAATCGGTAGTGATCATCGACTCACAATCCCTGCAAGGCGTCCCGATCTACGACAGGTACATCGTTACGTTCGCGGCGGACAAGACTTACACCTTCAACAACGTCACCGGCGGCGGCTCCTATACCAACGATTACATGAAGTGGAACTTCGACACGGTGAATTGGTCGGCAAACGGCTTGCAAAGGGCGACGATAACCCTGGGCGGCAGAGGCGGCCAGCAGGTATTGTGGGAGTTCCTGACCGACAGCAATAAGTACGTCGTCAACACGACATTGCCCACCATGGTAGCCGTTCAGAACGGAAGCACCGTCAACTTGCCGTTCACGTTCAGGCAATACTTTGCCGGCAGCGGACTCGGCTCTACGGTAATACCCATCGATTACAACACGGTAGGCATGGGCGATTACGCGTTCGGATTCTATACCGACAGGATTACCAATCCGATAGGCTTTACGGCGGGTATTTCGACCGGCACGGGAGTAACCGAAATGGTCGTATCCGGTCAGCATCTGACTCCCGGATACAGGTACGACAACAGCGAATACCTGGAGGGAAAATTCGACACCGAAGAGGCAAAACAGGAGGCGTTGTGGGCATTGCCCGATACTCCGTACTATCCCGGCTACCTCAGCTGGCAGGTCACTTCCAGCCGCGCTTATCCGAAGGAAGTCCCAAGCGGCAGGATCATAGTATGCGTATACCAAGATCCCGCGACCAACAACATGCCGCCCGAAAACTCGCCCGGTAAGGCGACCAACCTGCAAGACTACGGCATCACCCTGCATAACCCGGACGCCATCTATTCGTTCTCCGAACTCAGGCCGATGCTGACTAACTACGGATATCCGAACGGATTGCCCGAAAACGTTTCCGAAATGGTAATGTACACCGAAACCGAAACGATGAAGGAATACATTATCCCGGATACCGATTACAAGGTAACGTATAATACGTCTTCCGGTACCTGGTCGCAACGCAGGATCCCCGCGATCCAGATCGTCCGCGGCAGCACGTTCGATCTAAGAGGCTTGCCGATGATGAGCGTCAGACGCGAAAGGAACTTTGACAGATCGGACGGCGGATTCTTCGGAAAAGGCACGGTTATCAAGGGCGTATCCTACGACCTGATGTACCTGATCCCGTGGCAGAACGCGACCGTCAGACGTATCAACAACAGGTACTCCTCCTCCGGCAATACCGGCACGGTTGTTCCGAACGGAGTCTACGGCATCGATACTTCGTTGTCGACTCAGACCAGGTACGTCATCACCACAACGGCGTTCAACGGAATCCCGATCACCGTTTACCTGGATATCGTCAGTTCCGTAGACTAAACGAAAAAAAGTGTCATGACTTTTACGCCGGGCGCAATGCGCGCCCGGCGTTTTTCGTTATCGAACCTGCCGCGATAAAGCGGCTGAAACCCACGGCTTGCATTTTAACCGTAAAGTTTAGTATTTTTAAACAAAATTAAGTTTAATAATTTTAATCAAATTGTTTGACATTGTTAATCGGGTAGAGTATGATAAGCATACTTCGGATAAAGGCTGACGCAGCAGAGGAGAAAAATGGATATCGGAGGAAGGATCAAATCGATACGCCTTAGGCGGGGATTGACGCAAGAGGAATTGGCTCTGCGGTCGGAACTGACGAAAGGATACATTTCCCAGCTGGAAAACGACCTTGCCAGCCCGTCGATCGCAACGCTTATCGATATATTGAACGTGCTTGGAGTCACCCCCCAAGCTTTTTTTGCCGAGGAAAAGGACGAACAGTATGTCTTTGGCAAAAGCGACTTTTTCATTTCGCCTAACGGTACGGGAGAGGCTACCTGGCTGATACCGAACTCGCAGAAGAACGAAATGGAACCTATTTTGTTGAACTTGCCGGAGGGTGCGGAATCGGAAGTCCGTATGCCCTTCGAAGGCGAAGAATTCGGATACGTATTGGAAGGAAAGCTGACCCTGATAGCAGACGATAAAAGCTATATACTGAAAAAAGGGGAGGCTTTTTATATTGACGGAGCGCACGAGCATAAATTGGTCAACAATTTCGGGCGCGACGCAAAAATAATCTGGGTAACTACACCAAGTAATTTTTAGAGGTTTGTCGTGGCAAAGAAAAAATCGGGTAAAAACATCATTATCAACTTGAAAAACGTCAGCAAAATTTACGACGACAAGTATGCCGTAAATAACGTTTCGCTGTCTATAAAGCGTGGCGAATTCGTCACGTTCCTGGGACCTTCCGGCTGCGGCAAAACTACGACGCTTAGAATGATAGCAGGGTTCGAAAAACCGACTTCGGGCAGGATATTCTTTAACGGTCAGGACATTACGGACACGCCTCCGCACCTCAGACCCGTTAACACGGTATTCCAAAAGTACGCGCTGTTCCCGCACCTGAACGTGTACAACAACGTGGCGTTCGGGCTGAAGATCAAAAAGATCCCCTCCGGCGAGCAATATACCGACAAAAACGGCAACACCTACGAGAAGCTAAGAAAGCTGACAAAGCAGGAGATCCGTGAAAAGGTCGACGCCGCGCTGAAGATGGTAGATTTGGAAGATTACGGTCACAGGGACGTGCAGAGCCTTTCAGGCGGTCAGCAACAGAGGGTGGCGATCGCCAGGGCGTTGGTCAACGAACCCGAAGTATTGTTGTTGGACGAGCCTTTGGGCGCGTTGGACCTGAAGATGAGAAAGGATATGCAGATCGAGCTGATGAACATGCATAAAAAGATCGGCATAACCTTTATTTACGTTACCCACGATCAGGAAGAAGCATTGACCATGTCGGATACCATAGTCGTTATGAGAAACGGCGTGATCCAACAGATCGCAAGTCCCGAAAAGATATACGACGAGCCGGCAAACGCCTTTGTCGCGGACTTTATCGGCGAATCGAATATTTATTCGGGAGTCATGAAAGAGGACTTCAAAGTCGAATTTTTCGACAGGATATTGGAATGCGTGGACTCCGGATTCAAACGCGACGAACCGATAGACGTCATTATCCGTCCCGAGGACATTTATATACTTCCGAAAGACAATCCCGCCGCGTTAATGACCGCACGGGTAACCGATTGCGTGTTTAAGGGTGACCATTATCAGATTTTGGCGTTGGTGGACGGCGAAAACGAGCTGATGATCCACGACACCTCTGCCGTAAAACCCGGCGAGGAAATAGGAATATTCATAAAGCCGTTCGACCTGCATATCATGCACAAGGCAAGGATAATCAACGAATTGACGACGGAGATGTGGGACAAAGGCGTCGTGGAAATTTGCGGCGGCAGATTCCCCTGTAATTCCGAATTGGAAGGAGGTACTCCGGTAACGGTCAAAATCGACTTTGACGACGTAATCGTGCACGACGACGAGGATGACGGCGTCATCGGCGGCACCGTGGTCAGCAGTATTTACAAAGGTTCCTATTATCAATGCGTCATCAGGGCGGATAACCACTTCGACTTTTTCGTCGATACCGAGGACGATTGGCTGAAAGGTGACAGGGTAGGTATTTCCGTGGCTCCCGAAAAACTGATAATCGAGGAGATCAAGAAGGCGGAGGCTGAATAATGAAGGCAAAAGAGCTTTTCCAAAAGGGAATAGGCAAGATTAAAAAGTTCCGCCTGACCAGGAGGGTGTTCGCCTATCCTTACGTTCTGTTTATGTTGGTGTTTATCGTGGCACCCCTGATCGTGCTGTTGGTAAACGCGTTTTTGGATTCCGAGGGTAATTTTACCTTCGGTAACTTCGCAACGTTCTTTACCGACTCGACCAGCCTTAGTGTTTTGGGAATGTCCCTTGCGGTAGGCGCGATAACGACGGCGCTGTGCCTGTTGATCGGCTATCCTTTGGCGTATATCGTTTCCAAATGGTCGTCGGGTTCGGTAATAGTTTTGTTGGTGATTCTGCCGATGTGGGTCAACTTCCTGATCAGAACTTACGCGCTGAAAGCCATTTTCAACGCTATGGATATACGTTTGGGCGTAGGTACGGTCATTGTAGGCATGGTATATAACTTTATTCCTTATATGATAATGCCGCTGCATACCACGATTTCGAATATCGATCCCAGCTATGCGGAGGCGGCGAAGGACTTGGGCGCGACTCCGTGGAAAACCTTCTTTAAAACGACTCTGCCGCTGTCGCTGCCGGGAATAATCAGCGGAGTAACAATGGTGTTTATTCCGACTATTTCGGCGTTCGCTATATCCGAAATGCTGTCCAACAACACGGTATTGATGTTCGGCGATTCGATAAATCTGCGCTTCGAATGGCAACTGTACGGCGTAGGTTCCGTAATGAGTATAGTCATGTTGGTGTTCGTATTGATATTGAACTTCTTTATGAACAGAGCGAATAAAGGGGAGGCTCCGAAAGGCATATGGTAAAAAAGATAGCCGAAAGAGGATACGTTTTTCTGGTGCTGGCGCTGATGTACCTGCCCATTATAATGGTAATAATCTTCTCCTTTTCCAATACATCTACTTTTTCGTTCCCCGACGGCTTTACGCTGGAAGGCTATAAATCGTTGTTTACCGA
>DVNF01000180.1 GCA_018714575.1 Candidatus Stercoripulliclostridium merdigallinarum | reverse complement strand
TTGGAAATTTCCCGAAAGAAAGCCGACGCCGTATTGATCGAAAAAGTCTCCGACTTACAGTCGGCGAAAATAAAAAACAATATCACAAAGCTCGCAGTGCTTGCGGGAGCGTCGACTCCGAAAGAGTTGACAATGGAGGTTATCTACACAATGGAACAAAACAACACGCCCGACGTCGCTATCGACGTCAACCCCACCGAAGTGGCTGAAGAAAAAGTCACGGAAACCGTCACAGAAGAAGTCAAAGCCGACGAAGCCGTAGTCGAAACCGCGGAAAAACCCGTTCAAAAGAAGAAGAAAGAAATCACGACTATGGAAGAGGCGATGAAAGCAGGATTTGCGCCTAAATCTTATCGCGAAAACCAACGCGTCAGAGTCACAGTCGAATCTGTAGATCAAACCGGCGTAAACGTATCGCTGAACCTCGGCGGAAAGAACGACGCAGGCTTTATCGCCGCATCGGAGATGGAAATTGACGGAAGCTTCGATCCTGCAAACTATACCGTAGGCGAAACTTTGGAAGCAATCATTATTCCGAAAGCCGATGCAAAATCCAAAACGATAAATCTGTCAAAGAGAAAATGCGACGAGATTTTTGTCGGTGACGCCGCCGCACAGCACATACTGAACGGCGAAGATTTCAAGTTGAAGATCACCTCCGTTACAAAGGGCGGACTGTTGGGCAAACTGGGTTCTTACACCATATTTGTCCCCGCCAGCCAAATCCGCATGGGCTTTGTCAAAAATCTTGAAGATTACGTAGGCAAAGAGCTTCGCCTCAGAATGCTGCCTCCGAAAGAAGAAGAGGGTGGCAGAAAGCCCAATCCGAAGCGCATAGTAGCTTCTCAACGCGTTATTTTGGAAGAGGAAAAAGCTCAACGCGAAGACGAATTCTGGGCTAACGTCGTTCCCGGCGCTGTCGTAGAAGGCAAAGTCAAGAGATTTGCTCAAAAAGACGGCAAGTATTTCGGAATATTCGTTTCCGTATTCAATAAGGACTGCTTGTTGCATATCAGCGACCTCAGCTGGACTAAGGTCGAAGATCCTTCCGAAGTTCTGAAGCTGAACGAAACTTACAACTTCCTGGTTTTGAAAGCAGACCGCGAAGCCGACAAAGTTTCCTTGGGATACAAACAACTGCAAAAGACTCCTTATCAATTAGCGGCAGAAAAATATCATGTCGGCGACGTTGTAAAGGGAACGGTTGCTCGTATCAAAGATTTCGGCGCGTTCATTTCGTTGGAACCCGGTATCGACGGATTGGTTCATGTCAGCGAAATTTCGCATAACTATATCAAGAGTGCCGCGGACGCATTGAAAGTAGGCGACGAAGTCGAAGCCAAGATCATCAACTTTGAAAAGGATAAGATCACGCTGTCCATCAAGGCTTGCCAAGAACCCGAAGTCCAAGAAGTAGCCGAAAAAGAAGAATCCGACGCACCGGCACAAACTTCTTCCCGTATCGCGAAATTCCACAACCGTGCTCAAGGCGCAGAGGATCAACCCAAACGCCGTCGCCGTGACGAAGAGCGCGACAACGAAGTGCACGAGTATTATTCCTCGGGCTCCACGGGCGCTACGTTCGCAGATCTGTTCAAGAACATCGATCTTTCGAACTTCCCCGCCTCCGACGACTCCGATAAGGCAGACAAATAATTAAATAATTTTCGGGGGCTGCATAAGCAGCCCCTTTTATTTTTTATTAATCTTTATAAAACAATATTATTAAGGAATTTGATTTATGGATCACGGAGTTTATAATAATCCTTTAGTTTCCAGGTACGCCACGCGCGAAATGTCCGCAGTCTTTTCCGAAGCGCACAGAATAGGCTTGTTCAGAAGGCTATGGCTGGCGCTGGCAAAAGGCGAAAAGGAACTGGGATTGCATATTACCGATGAACAGATTGCCGAAATGGCAGCCAATTTGGACAATATCGATTTCGACCTGGCCGCAGAACGCGAAAAATTGGTTCGTCACGACGTAATGGCTCATGTGTACACTTTCGGAGTCGCTTGTCCGACGGCTGCGCCGATAATACACCTGGGCGCAACCAGTTGCTATGTCACCGACAATGCCGATATTATTATATATAAAGAAGGTTTGGAGCTGGTTCGCGACAAATTGGTTGCAACCATGGCTAGACTAAAAGAGTTTGCTAAAAAGTATCGCAAAACTCCCACATTGGGCTTTACTCATTTACAAGCCGCGCAGTTAGTCACGGTAGGAAAGCGCGCCGCGCTTTGGCTGGAAGATTTTCTGTTGGACTATGAAAACCTGAATCACGTTATTTCAAGCTTGGTCATGCGCGGAGTAAAAGGTACTACAGGCACCCAGGCAAGTTTCTTGTCTTTGTTTGACGGCGACCATTCAAAGGTCAAAGCTTTGGACGAATATGTAGTAAAATCCTTCGGTTTCAAAGCTTCGATACCCGTTTCGGGACAAACTTATACCAGAAAGATAGATTACTTTATACTTTCGGCGTTATCGGGAATTGCACAAAGCGCATATAAATTTGCTCAGGATGTTCGCTTGTTGCAAAGCCGTAAAGAAATAGAAGAACCGTTTAACGAAAAACAAATAGGTTCTTCCGCAATGGCATACAAGAGGAACCCGATGCGTTCGGAACGCATTTGCGCGCTGAGTCGTTATTTGGAATCGTTGCCCGTAAACGCGGCGCATACTGCATCCGTACAAGGTTTTGAAAGAACGTTGGATGATTCCGCGAACCGCCGAATAGTCATGGGCGAAGCTTTCCTGGCCGCAGACAGTATTTTGGAACTGATGATGAACGTAACTAACGGACTGGTAGTTTACGAAAAAGTTATCGAACGCCATATAGCCGAGGAAATACCTTTCATGGCTACGGAAACCATACTGATGGAGTGTGTGAAAGCAGGCGGTAACAGACAAGAACTGCACGAAAAGATCCGCGTACATTCCATGGCGGCAGAGAAGAATTCCAGGATGACGGGAAAGCCCAACGATCTGATAAAGAGATTGCAACAGGATCCGGCTTTTGCCGCCGTAAAAGATTTTAAAAAGCTGTTGAATCCCAAGCTGTTTATCGGCAGAGCCCCCGAACAGGTTTCCGAATTTTTGTCCAAGCACATCGATCCCGTTCTGAAAAAGCATTCCGACGCAGTTGCTAAATACGTTACAGGCGGAGATATTAAATGCTGAAAGTTTAGATTGATAAGCGGTTGATATTCGTAATATACAAAACGATACTTATCAAAAGATCAAATTTTAATATGATAAAAAGGGCACATAATAGTATGTGTCCTTTTTTATAGGATATAGAATAATAGTTTTCGATTTATACAATTAATATGTTATTTGGTATAGTATTCGTCAAAAAGGTCGTTCGGAGTGCATTCTAAAATATCGCATAGGGCTTTCAGATTTTCAAATTTTATAGAAGAGGTTTGGTTATTAATTAACCTGTTGAAATTTTGATAGCTCAATCCCAATCTGATGTAAAGCCAATATTTTGTTTTTCCTTTTTCTTTTAATATATCATCCACTCTGAGTTTCATATTTAGCTACCTATACATTATATAATGTATACATTTTAGTCAAAACATATTATTGACATATAGACTTATACATTATATAATGT
>DVNF01000179.1 GCA_018714575.1 Candidatus Stercoripulliclostridium merdigallinarum | reverse complement strand
GTTTATCTCGTTACAAAACAAACGCATCACAGTCAGAGCCGTAGAAAACCTGGTAAAGAAATACACCGGCTTGGTTAACCCTTTAAAATCCGTTTCTCCGCACAAACTCAGATCTACTTTCGGAACGGCGCTGTACCGCGAAACTAAAGATATTTATATGGTTGCGGAAGTGTTGGGTCACCGCGACGTGAACACGACAAAAAAGCATTACGCAGCCCTGGACGAGGATATAAAACGCGAAGCTTCCAACAAGGTTACTTTAAGGAAAAAATCATAAATTATTGTTAAAATCCCCTGTTTTGCGTAATATTTGCCATTCGAGTATTCTAAGTTATTTTAATTTTAAGAAAATTTACGAAAATTTGTTCGTAAATTTTACGATTATCTATTGCGAAAAATGACTTATCGTGATATAATTTGACCGAAGCATATTATATTTTATTTGCCGGGGTTTACACTGCCCCGAATATATACTATAATAAATTCGGAGTTAAGATTATGACCAAAACCGTCGAACTTAATACCAAACTTACGGCTGTCAGAGATTTTATTTCGGACACTGTGGAAGCGCGCGGATATCCCCCTACGATGCGTGAAATTTCCACACATTTCGGAATTAAAAGCACTTCCAGCGTTTCTTATTATTTGAAAAAGTTGGAAGACGCCGGCGAATTGCAAATCAACAGCAGACTCAGCCGCGGCATAAAGCTAAAGGACAAAAACGTTCCCGCTTCGCATTTACAATCGGTGCCGTTGGTAGGTCGCGTTACCGCAGGTATGCCCAGATTGGCTTTTGACGAGTACGAGGACGTATATTCCCTGCCGGAAGAGCTGTTCGATTTACGAGGCGATATCTTTATGCTGACCGTCGAAGGTTCCAGCATGATCGAAGCGGGTATCAACGACGGTGACAAAATTTTGGTTAAAAAGCAAACCCACGCCGAGGACGGACAGATCGTTGTCGCTTTGGTTGATGACGAATGCGCCACGGTAAAGCGTTTGAAAATCAGAAACGGGGAAGTTTACTTACATCCGGAAAACCGCGCTATGAGCGATCTTCACCCTGAAAACCTGCAAATTTTGGGCATAGTCGTAGGTCTGATCAGAACTCAAATAAGTTAAGGAAGTCGTTAAATGGACACAGTCAACACCGAACTGATACGCGGACACGTCGACACGATTATTTTAAATTCGTTGGTAGAACGCGATCGCTACGGTTATGAAATTTTGGATATAATTTCGAATCTTAGCGAAGGCAGATACGAAATCAAACAACCTACGCTGTATTCCTGCCTGAAGCGTTTGGAAAAACAAGGCTTTATCAGTTCGTATTTCGGGGACGAAACGCAAGGCGGCAGACGTCGTTATTATACTCTGACCGAAAAAGGCAGAGATACGTTGGAACAAGATCAACGCGAATGGGAATTTTCACGCACTATAATCAACCGACTTCTAAGCGACAAAGAAATCGATTTAAAAACCGTAGAAGCCCCTTTCGATCCCAGCGAACTGCGTCCTTTGACCCGTCGCGTCAGAGCGTACGATTCCGATGAAGCCGCCGCAGCCGAACAAAAAGCCGCAGCGTCGTCTACGCAGGAAAACATAAACGCAGTTTCCGATCAAAACGCCGCTGTCGAAAGCAAAGTCGAAGTCGAAAGCGCAAAGGAAAACGTGATTTCTGTCGTTGCCGCCGCCGAAACCCCTACGGCTCCCGCCGCGGAAACCGCAGTTCAAAGCACTGCGGATAAAAACGGTCTTGGCGAAAGCGTTCAACCTATCAGAAAACCCGACATCGAAACGCTTAGAAAACAAACGGAAGCCAGCAAATTCCTGAAAATCGGCGAATTTGCCGAGCCCACCTTGTTGATACCGGAAGAAAACAACGTAACGAAATATACTCTTTCGCGCGACGAAGAACCGGTTCGGCGCGAACAACCCGAACAAACGTCCGCCGCTTCTGTCGCTCCTGCCGCATCCGTTCGTCGCGAAGACTTTTTCCAACCTGTTGCCGACGAAGCTTTTGCGACAAAGCCTTCGGAAAAGCCCCTGCCGCCCACTCCCGGTCAAGTTTATGCGCCGCACGCGGCACACGACGACAAGCAAGAAACGGGTATTAACTACCGCGAAGCGCTAAGCGCGGTTTACGAAAGCGCCGAGCACGCTCATAATACCACGGAAGTATTCGATACCAATCCCGATCCTTCCGAAGGTCACGCCATGTTGTTCGGTGATTTAAGGCAAAAGCTGATGGACGAAGGATACCGTTTGCGTTCATATACTAAATCGAACACTTCGAATTACTACTACATGAAGTTCGTTTTCAGCAATCAACTGTTAAGAACCACAGGATTTTTAAGCTATCTTTGGGTCGGAGTTCTTGCGCTGTTGGTATTCATTTTGAGCAAGACCGGTACGGTAAATATCGGCGGCACGGCGGCGTTGACTATAGCTTTGGCAGGGTTGATCATTCCCGTAGTTACCACTTGTATATGGGCGACAAACCCGAAAAAGCGCGTAAAAGCTACTTTTAATTCCGGCGCGGCAATCATTTACTCGGCAATCGCTTTCGTAATAATTTCTGCGTTGGTAGCGGTAATCTGCTTATTGGCAAGCGTCGATTTTTCCACCGGGATCCCGTTTATCCCTATGATACTTGCAACTATAATTCCCGTTTTCGCGCTGATCTACGTTCTATTGTATCGCAGCGGCAATTACCACCTGAAATAACCTATTGCATTACTTAACAAAAAAATTTGATAATTAAAAACTAGTCCGTTAAAAGCGGACTAGTTTTTTAACAAAATTCAAATTAACATTATAACAATTATTCGCAATCGGAGGTTACAAAGTCAGCATCGCGTGAGCTATCAGACACGCTGAATTTGCTGATTTCCGCGCGCGCGATTTCGTCGCAACGGTTATTGTATTCGACGTCGGAGTGACCTTTGACTTTTACAAATACAACCTCATGCAGGGAAACCTGTCTGTACAGTTCCTCCCATAAGTCGCGGTTTTTTACGTCCTGTTCTGAATTAGGCGACTTCTTCCAACCGTTTCGTTTCCATTTACCGATCCAATTTTCGGTAAATGCGCGCACTACGTACGCCGAATCCGAATACAGATCGACATGGCAACGCGTTTTTAATTGCTTCAGACCCTCGATAACTGCAATCAATTCCATGCGATTGTTGGTCGTCAAAGCTTCGCCGCCGGAAACGCATTTTTCATGACCGCGATACAACAAGATCGCGCACCAGCCTCCGGGTCCGGGATTACAGCTGCAAGCTCCGTCCGTGTAAATTTCTACACTCTTCATAGCTTCTTTGACAACAATTCGGACTTATCGCGGCAAGCTTTAACTGCTGCGGATACTATACCGAACAAATCTTTTTCGCGGAATACTTCGACGGCTTCGATAGTCGTACCGCCTTTGGAACAAACTCTGTCGGTCAGCGTATCCAAATCGTAATCTGCCGCGGCGGCGTAAGCTGCGCTGCCTTCCACGGTCATTAACGCCAATTTTTTGCTGTCTTCGGGTGATAAACCGCCCTCTATTCCGGCTTTTGTCAAAGCGTTGATGAACATATACACATAAGCCGGTCCGGATCCTGAAATCGAAGTTACGGCGTCGAAATTGCTTTCTGCGGTCCGGATATAAACGCCCATAGCCGACAAAATGTTTTCTATAAATGTCGTATGTTCCGCCGAAACGCCGTCGAAGCACACCGCGGAAGCTCCTTTCCCTACCGAGCAAGGAGTATTGGGCATAATTCTGGCTATTCCGATGTTTTCAGGCAACAAGTCGCGTAGAGTAGCTATTTTAACTCC
>DVNF01000178.1 GCA_018714575.1 Candidatus Stercoripulliclostridium merdigallinarum | reverse complement strand
TTAAAAGACAGGATCGCCGACCCGGGAGATTTTAACGACGCGTTGGATAAAATGTTGCTGAAAGACGCAATAATGAAGCTAAAGGAGCGCGACAGAAAAATTATTATATTACGCTATTTTCGCGACAGAACTCAAAGCGAAGTCGCCGAAGAATTAGGCGTAAGTCAGGTACAGGTTTCTCGGCTTGAAAGTAAGATATTAAAACAAATCGCAAAAGAATTAAAGTAAACCGATTAAAAAGCCGATATCAATGCAAAATATCGGTATGAGAAAGATTCCAAAAATCAAATCGGAAATTTATTGTCCCGAAACTGCCGACAAGGAGTTCAAAGATGAACGCGCCCGATAAAGAGTATTTGGCGTTAGTTCGTGAAAAAATGCCCAAAACAAAGCACTTAACCACATTGTTCCGGGCATTTTGGACGGGCGGATTTATTTGCTGTATCGGCGAAGCGCTGACTTTGTTGTATTCGAACATTGCTCCGACTTTTTCGAAAGACGACGTATCGGCTTTAACGACCATAACGTTAATACTGATAACGGCTGTGCTGACCGGTTTCGGCATATACGATAAGATAGGGGCTTATGCGGGTGCGGGCAGTATTGTACCTATAACCGGATTTGCCAATTCCGTTGTGTCGTCGGCGATCGAGCATAAACGCGAAGGCGTCGTTTTAGGTTTGTGCTCCAATATGTTCCAAGTAGCCGGACCCGTCATAGTTTTCGGTATTTCTTCCTCCGTAGTCGTCGGAATTATCGTATTGATTTTCAAGGGGGCTTTTTTATAATGAAAGCTTCCACTTTCGATATAAACGGCGTTTTCGTCGAAAATACGGCGTCGATAGTCGGACCCAAGGAAGCCGAAGGTCCGCTTTCAAAGTATTTCGATAAATCGGTAAAGGACGATTTGTTGGGTCAAAAAAGCCACGAGCTTGCCGAAATAAAATTTCATTTGTCGACTATCAGATATCTGATAAATAAATCGGGACATAAAGAAAACGATATAGATTTATGTATTTCGGGCGATCTGTTGGACGAGATCAGCGGTACCAGCTTGACAATGCGTGAATTGGATATACCGTTTTTGGGAGCGTATAACGCTTGTGCGACATTTGCCGAAAGCTTGATAACCGCGTCTGTATTTATATCATCGGGGAAATTTTCGCGCATTATCTGTTCGACTTCCAGTCATTTCTGTACTGCCGAAAGGCAATACAGATTCCCGCTGGAATTAGGAAACCAAAGAACGCCGCTTTCACAATGGACGGTGACTGCGGCAGGCGCGGTAATGCTGAACGATAAACCGGCTAAAGTCGCGGTGAAACGAGCAACGTTAGGCAGGGTGATAGACTTGGGCGTGACCGACGCAAACGATATGGGCGCGTGTATGGCGCCTGCCGCGGCGGATACCGTTTGCAGACACTTTGCCGAGTCGGGGCTGGAACCCGATTATTACGATTTGATCGCCACGGGAGACTTGGGAGTAGCGGGTTCCGAGTTGATGAAGGTACTAGCCGAAAAACGCGGTTTAAAATTGGGTTTAAACTATAACGACTGCGGCGCGATGATATTCAACAGAGTTTCGCAGGACGTCGGTCAGGGCGGTTCCGGAGCTGCTTGTTCTTCGTCCGTATTCAGCGGCTTTATTTATAAAAAAATGCTGAACGGAGAACTGAAACGCGTATTGTTGGTACCCACAGGCGCATTATGCTCGAAGACAAGCACTTTGCAAGGAGAGAGTATTCCCGGTATAGCCCACGCAGTAGCTTTCGAGGTGAATGTATGATCTGGTTGGATTTTTTAAAAGCATTTTTAATAGGCGGCGCGTTCTGCGTAATCGGACAGTTACTGATCAATACAACTAAAATGACTTCGGCAAGGATACTTGTAGGTTTCCTGCTGGCAGGCGTGGTGTTGGAAACGGTGGGCGTGTACGATTATATCCGCGACTTCGGCGGAGCCGGAGCATCCGTTCCTATCATCGGGTTCGGGTCTTCTCTTGCCCGAGGCGCTATAGAAGGAGCGTTGGAAAACGGTTTGTTGGGCGCCGTTTCCGGAGGTATCGAGGCGGCTGCTCCGGGTATCGCCGCGGTTATATTTATTGCCTTTATAGTTGGCTTGGTAGCTACTCCGAAAACCAAATAATATCTGCGATTCGGCTAATTCGATTGACAATTAGCCTTTTAAAATATAAAATTTAAATAATATTTATATTTTTCGGAGAAAGACACTTGCCCTTACGTAATTCAAGAGCTAAAGACATTGCAATAATCGGCATTTTTTCCGCTTTGGTCATAGTTTTGCAACTTCTTGCAGAGCTGACCAGGGTATTGGGGTTGCCGATATCCATAGCTTTGGGGTTATTGCCTGTTTTGGTCGGATCTATGCTACGCGGAATCAAAACGGGAGCTATCATCGGCGGAGTCTTCGGATTGGTTTCGTTGGTCCTGGCGGCAATTTTGGCGTCTTCCATGCCTAACAGCACGGCTTCCGTCATAGTCAATCCGTTGGTTTCAGTGTTTCCCAGAATAATGGTGGGAGTGTTTACGGCTTTGACGTACCGCGCGCTGACAAAAAAAGGCGTTTCGTCTAAACCTAAAAGATACGCTTATGCGGCGCTGTCGGGCTTGGTCGGTGTCGTCACCAACACCGTATTGTTTTTATCTATGTTTTTGGCTTTTTCGTACGGAAAAGTTTACGAAGACGCTACGATAAACTTTACATGGGTGATCACCGCCGTGGTCGCAATCAATACCTTGATAGAAGTTGTTGCTTTTCCGATCTTATCGGC
>DVNF01000177.1 GCA_018714575.1 Candidatus Stercoripulliclostridium merdigallinarum | reverse complement strand
CCTCTACGCCGACTTTCACCATTTCAGGTTCGGGAACATCCTCATCCTCCGATCCCTCCGTAGCGTCCGTTCCCGCTGCCGTACCTTCTTCCGTTCCGTCGGTATTCGCATCGGTATCCGCATCGGTATCCGCGTCGGTATTTTCGGTGGCGGCTTCGGCGCTTTCCGTGCCGGTTTCCTCGGTCGATTCGGTATCGACTACCAATTCCTCGGCATCGGGATTGCCCTCGTACATGGCAAAGTATCCGTTATAATCCGCCAAAGCGTCCAAATTCAGATAACTTAATCCCAATACCGCTATGTACAGCAACGTAAATAAGACTATCAACAGCACCGGCACGAACCTTCTGGCGCGTTTGGGTTTTGCTGCCGCAGGCTCGACGTAGCCGGCGTCGGCTCCCATTCCGAAATCGGCGTTGTAACCCATGTTATAGCCCATGTCGGCGCCGGCTCCCATTCCGATATCCATAGGAAGCGAGTACAGCGCGTCCTTTCCGGGACGCGACACGGTCACCATTTTCACGGGCTTTCCGACTTTGGGTTTCTCCATGCGGGCAGCCACGTAATTTTGCATATACGGACTGTTGTACATGCTGCGCGGTAGCTTTATACCGCCGCCCTGATTGTTCTTCGCCATATTCGTCCTCCTTTCGGTGCGTTCCCGTCCCGTCGGACGGTCTATTGCCGCTTTGTAACGTTTCAAGCGTTAAAGCGCGTCGATCGCTCTTGAGCGCCCTCTTTTATACTTCTATTTATTCGGTTTATTATTTCTTCTCGCCGGTTTTAGCTGCTTTTGCCGGTTTTTTGGCTTTCTTTGAGGAAACGATTCCGATAATGAAAGCGGGGACCGACGCTACTGCCGCTACCCATCCGGCTATGCCGATTTCGGCGACGCCGTTATCCCACATATATGCGGATACTACGAACAGCGCCGAAGCCGCCAACCATACCAAAGGCGCCAGCCAATCCAACGCGCAACGTTTACCTACTATCAATCGGATAAAGGAATAAATAAACGTAAACGCCGCAAGGCAGATCATGGCGATCGCGGAAACCTGTAAAACGAATTGCCAGGTATTTTCGATCCGAACCTGCCATGTAAACATATCGACCGCCGATTTGCCGCCGTATACAGTCAGATCAGCCATAAAGCAGGTGATCGCCAGCACGACAACCGCCGCCAGCGACAATATTCCGATCAGCGCAGGTTTCAGGCGGGATTTTTTCGCCTTTGCCGCAACGGGAGCGCCGGCTTCCGTCGCAGGCGCGGGCTGAGCGGCATTTGCCGCTGCCGCCGACGCGGCTTCCTGCATCTTTCTTTGCATTTCCTCCATCTCGCGCTGTTGGCGTCTGGCCTCCAATTCCTCCGGCGTGTACGCTTCGTAGCGGTACAGTTGGTTGGGGTTATATTGCCATAGCGGCTGAGTGGGATTGACGTAAGGTACGATCACGAAGGGTTGTTGTACTGCCGGAGCCTGACCCGATACGGCTTGAACGACGGGTGCGGGAGCGGAAGTCTGCTCGGGTTCGGGTTGCGGTTCGGGTTCCGGAGCCGGTTCCGGCTCTAATACGGGCACCGGCGCGGCTACGGCTATCGGCGCCACCAAAGTAGCGCGCTCTTCGCGCAGCGCTTCGCCCTGTTTAATGCGCCTTAACGCATTAATATATTCGCTTCTGGGGCGAGGTTTTCCGCAACGGCTGCATTTGTCCTGATCGATACGGTTGACGCTGCCGCAAACGGAACATACGTAAGTAATGCGCGATTTGTCCATCGACACCAAAGAGTCCTTGTCGAATTCTTTTTCGGCATTTTCCAACGCTTCCGTCAAAGCCGCTTTGGCGTTATCCTCCAATCTGGCGCCGCACGCCGCGCAAAACTTGTTACCGTCGGGATTCAGTTCACCGCAAACCCTGCATTTCGTCATATCCTTCTCCTTACTGTGAGGCTTCCCTCGGGACCCCTCCGTAAAATAGTCCATTATTAATTATCATTATACTTGTATTTAAATAAAATATCAATAGGTTTTTGAATTTTCTTTTCACTAAAAGTACACACAGCCGTTTTTATAAGAAAACGGCGGAAAAATTTGCAAAAACTACTTTGTTTTGTCGCAAAATCCCGTTTTTTAAAGACCTATTTGTAAAATTTTAGCAAACGCTTTCCGTCTGCTTTCGCGCCCGTTTTCGGGCGCGAAAGCAAAAGCGCGTGCTTCCTGCACGCGCTTTCAATAAGCTCTTTTACCTATCGCCAACCGATAAGTTTTGTTTGCCCGGAGTTATTTATTCCAACTCGAAGGCGCCGGTATACAGGCTGTAGTAAGTGCCTTTCTTTGCGATCAGTTCCTCGTGAGTGCCCTGTTCTATGATCCTGCCGTGATCCAAAACGATGATCATATCGGAGTTGCGGACCGTAGACAGCCTGTGAGCTATAACGAATACCGTTCTGCCCTTCATCAGGTTATCCATACCTTGTTGTACCAAAGCTTCGGTGCGGGTATCGATAGAAGAAGTGGCTTCGTCCAAAATCATCGCCGGGGGATCGGTCAGGGCGGCGCGCGCTATCGAAACCAACTGTCTTTGTCCCTGCGACAGTTCGGATCCGTTGCCCGTCAGCATCGTGTTATAGCCTTCGGGCAGCCTTGTAATGAAGTCGTCGGCTCCCGCAAGGCGCGCGGCGGCGACGACCTCTTCGTGAGTGGCGTCCTGTTTGCCGTAGCGGATGTTTTCCTCTACCGTGCCGGTAAAGAGGTTGGTGTCCTGTAAGACCATGCCCAACGAACGTCTGAGGTCGGCTTTTTTGATCTTATTGACGTTGATGCCGTCATAGCGGATCTTGCCGTCCTGTATGTCGTAGAAGCGGTTTATCAGGTTTGTGATAGTCGTCTTGCCCGCGCCTGTCGCGCCTACGAAAGCGAATTTCTGACCCGCCTTTGCGTTTATCGTGACGTCGTGCAACACCATCTTGTCGTCGGTATAGCCGAAATCGACGTGGAACATTTCGATGTTGCCCTTCAATTCGACGTAGGTAGTTGTCCCGTCGGCTTTATGGAAATGCTTCCACGCCCACTTTCCGGTGTGCTCTTCGCTTTCCGTCAGGTTGCCGTTTTCGTCGGTCTTGGCGTTTACCAAAGTCACATAGCCGTTATCGACTTCGGGCTGTTGATCTATCATTTCAAAGATACGTCCCGCGCCCGCAAGTCCCAAGGTTATCATGTTGACCTGCATCGAAGTCTGACCTATCGTCATAGCCATTTGACGGGATACGGACAAGAAGTAAACTATGGTGCCGACGCTGATAACGCCTATGCCGTCAATGCCCACATTGGTAGCCCCGAACAGCAATAACAGTGCCCCAAATACCGCTAAAACAACATACATTATGTTTCCGATATTGTTCAGGATCGGCATCAGAATATTGGCGTAAGCGTTTGCCGTATCGGAATTGTACCTGAGGTTTTCGTTCAGCGTGTCAAAGCGTTCCTTGCTTTCGGGTTCGTGGTTAAAGACCTTGACGACTTTCTGCCCGTTCATCATTTCCTCGATATAGCCTTCGGCGGTTGCCAGGGAAAGTTGTTGGGACAGCATGTATTTAGTAGAGCCGCCCGCCACCTTTTTGATGACGAACAACATAATGACTACAAAGACGATGACCACCATCAGCATCCACAGGCTGTACCGGATCATCATTATGAATATAGTGACCAAAGTCATCATGCTTTGGAACACCATCGGTATCGACTGACCTATCATCTGTCTTAACGCGTCGGTATCGTTGGTATAGGTGGACATGATGTTGCCGAAGGAGTGCGTGTCGAAGTATTTGACGGGAAGCGACTCCATCTTGCTGAACATATCCATACGGAAGCGTTTCAGGATACCCTGGGTCATTATGGCGCCCAAGCGCGTATAGAAGAAGGAACAGACAATGCCCGCCACATAAATGGAACCCATCGTAATCAAAATCGACAGCAGTTCTTTATAGACGGTGTCCATGCCGTTGGCTATGCCCGGCGTAATGCAATCGTCGATCAGTCTTTGCAGGAACGATTGCGCCGTAACGCCGCAGACAGCGGAAACGGTGATACACGCCAATACGATGATCCAATACGCTTTATAGGTGGAAAATACGTATTTCAGCAGTCTTATCGTGGTTCCTTTCGGGATTGCAGGGCCTTTCGGCATCGAGGGAATCTTTTCTTTATTCATCGTCCTCAGCCTCCTTTCCTTTAGTCTGCGATTCGTAAACTTCGCGATAGATCGACGAAGTCTTCAGCAATTCTTCGTGAGTGCCCATATTGACTATCTTGCCGCCGTCCATGACCAGGATCTTGTCGGCGTCCTCTACGGAAACTATCCTTTGAGCGATTATGATCTTTGTTGTGTCGGGGATCTCTTCGCGGAACGCCTTTCTGATCAAAGCGTCCGTCTTTGTGTCTACAGCCGATGTCGAATCGTCCAAGATCAATATCTTCGGCTTCTTCAACAACGCCCTGGCGATACACAGCCTCTGTTTTTGTCCGCCGGAAACGTTCGCGCCGCCCTGTTCGATGTGGGTATTGTATTTGTCGGGGAATTCGTTAATAAATTCCGCCGCCTGCGCCAGAGCGCAAACTCTTGCGACTTCCTCGTCGCCGGCATCTTTGTTGCCCCAGCGAATGTTTTCCGCAATGGTGCCTTCGAACAGTACGTTTTTCTGTAAAACTACCGACACCGCGTCGCGCAAAGCTATCAGATCGTAGTCTTTAACGTCTATTCCGCCCACCGTCAACGTTCCTTCCGTCACGTCGTACAGCCGGGGAATTAATTGTACCAACGTACTCTTCGACGAGCCCGTTCCGCCGATAATTCCTATCGTTTCTCCCGATTTGATCGTCAGGTTAATGTCTTCCAAAGCGTTTCTTTCAGCCTTTTCGGAATAGCGGAAACTGACGTCTTTGAATACTATGTCGCCGTTAGGCACCTCTTTTACGCCGTTTTCGGGCGAAACTATAGAGGGCTTTGTTTCCAACACTTCGGTGATACGTTTTGCCGATTCGACGGACATCGTTATCATGACCATTATCATCGACAGCATCATCATCGAACCCAGGATCTGTCCTGCGTATCCTATCAACGCCGTCAAATCGCCTGTCGTCATGGACGTGCCGCCCGATTTTATTATCAAGTTGGCGCCGATAGCGGAAATTACCATGATGATCGCATAAATCGAAAACATCATGATCGGGTTATTCAACGCCAATATCTTTTCGGCGGTCGTGAAGTCACGCCTGACATCCTCTACGTGCGCGGCAAATTTTTTCTTTTCGTATTCTTCCGTGACGAACGATTTAACGACTCTGATGGCGCGAACGTTTTCCTGAATGGCGGAGTTCATCGCGTCGTAGCGACGGAAGCTCCTTCTGAAATAAGGCATGACCTTGAACGCTATCAAAAACAACGCGACGCCCAAAATCGGCACCGCCACCAAGTACGCCAAAGCCACGGTAGAATTGACCGTAAACGCCATTGCGAACGAAACGATCAACATCAAAGGCGTTCTGATGGCTCCGCGGATTATCATTTGGTAAGCGTTCTGAACGTTCATTACGTCGGTAGTCATACGCGTGACCAGGCTGGAAACCGAAAATTTATCGATTTCTTTGAACGAAAAGTCCTGTACCGAATAATACATGTCCTTTCTGAGGTTAGCCGCCAGCCCCGTAGCCGCGGTAGCCGAAAAACGCGCCGCCAACATACCCGAAACCAACGAAATGACGGCCATTCCCAAAAGTATGCCGCCGTATTTCAAGATCGGGTCGATACCGTTACCGAATTCGTCGATCAACATCGCCATGATCAGCGGTATCACCGTTTCCATGACGACTTCCACGACGATGAAAATCGGAGCGAGTATAGACGGTTTTTTGTACTCCCTTACGCTTTTTCCGATCGTCTTTAATAAATGCATATCTCTCCTTTACGTCCTTTAACCGTGGGGCGTACCCTTCAAAGGGGTAATAAGAATTATATAAATATATTTAATTTTAGTCAAGAAAATAGCTCTCCCTATGTAATTTTTTTCATACAAATTTCACATATCAGCCTGTATTCCTATACCTTTTTCAAAGGTTTTTCTAACCGTCGCCCGCCGATAAATCGCATGATCGACGGAAACGATCAAGTATATTCTTCCCTTTGCGGAATAAACTGTCGGTATGGAAGAAACTCAGGTTACTTATCAAAAAGATTCAAAAGCGTTCCAAGCGTTCCAAATTTTCTTGGCGGTCTGTCCCTTTGCGTTGACCTTACTGTCGGCGCTGTGGCACTTCCTGTACGACCTGATCCCGTTACCGATAATCGGAGCCTTCGCACCGGTAAACGAAACGGTTTGGGAACATCTGAAAATCGTATTCTATCCGTTTTTGATAGTATGGTGGATAGGCTATGCGTTCGATTACCCCGGAAAAAACCCCGCCGGTCACGCCCTATCCGGCATCGTCGGAGCCGTCGCCGCAAGTTTTACCGTAATAGCCTTTCAATATATCGTTTGCGACATCTTAAAAGCCCCTTCCGTACTGCCCGTGCATATTCTGAATACTTTTACATCTTTAAGCATAGGAACAATTTTAGGTAACCGTTTTAAAAATATCGGTAGCCCTAAATCGGATATTTTATTGATAGTCGTCACCCTGTCTATCGTCGCGATCGCGGCTGGATATTGTATATCGGCGGCGGTAAGATAAAACTTTTCCGCAGCCTTTCGGTTATAATTTATACCTAAGATCGCCGCGTCTTTTTACTCTTCGGGCATTAAAAAAGGCTTGCCGCCGGGCAAGCCTTTCAAACGATCTTTTTAGCCGACACGTTATTTCCTTAGCGCCACGCGGCGGACTTTACCGCTGGTGGTCCTGGGTAATTCGCTGACGAATTCCACGACGCGCGGATATTTATAAGGCGCGGTGTTTTCCTTTACGTAGTGTTGGATCTCCTTCTTCAGTTCCTCGGACGGCAACGTGCCTTCGGTCAATACGACCGTGGCTTTGACGACCTGTCCGCGAATGGGATCGGGCACGCCCGTGATGGCGCATTCGACTACGTACGGCAGCTCCATGATAACCGATTCGATCTCGAAAGGTCCGATACGGTAGCCGCTGGATTTGATGACGTCGTCGATACGGCTCATATAGAAGTAATAGCCGTCCTCGTCTTTCCACGCCATATCGCCGGTATGGTACAATCCGTCGTGCATGGCTTTTTTAGTCCTTTCTTCGTCCAGGTAATACCCGTTAAACAGTCCGTAAGGCATACCTTTATCGATACGAATGACGATTTCGCCGACTTCGCCTGCGGGCAACGAGTTGCCGTCCTCGTCGACTATGTCGATATCGTATTGCGGGGTCGGCTTGCCCATCGAGCCGAATTTCAGTTCGTTACCTACCAAGTTTGCTATCGACAGCGTCGTTTCCGTTTGACCGAAGCCTTCCATGATCTTTAAACCGGTGGCTTCATAGAATCTGTCAAAGACTTCCCTGTTCAAAGCTTCGCCCGCTGTGGTAACGTACTTCAGAGAGCTGAGGTCGTAGGCGTTCAGATCTTCCAACAGGAAGAAACGGTACATCGTAGGCGGCGCGCAGAAAGTCGTAATGTTGTATTTTGCAAACAGCGGCAAAATATCCGCGGCTTTGAACCTGTCGAAGTCGTAAGTAAACACGGCGGCTTCGGACAGCCATTGTCCGTACAGTTTGCCCCAAACCGATTTACCCCAACCGGTATCGGAAATGGTGAAGTGCAAGCCGTTGGGATCGACGTTGTGCCAATATTTCGCGGTGACGAAGTGTCCCAAAGCATAACGGTGAGTATGCGCCGCGATCTTAGGATAGCCTTCGGTGCCGGAGGTAAAGTACATCAGCATCAAATCGTCCAATTTGGTATCGGCGGGACGGGGGAACACGGGGGATTGTTCTTCCAAGCCCATATCGAAGTCCAACCAACCCTCTCTGGGTTCGCCGCCGACGGCGATACGACAGCGTACCGTCGGGGAATTCCGCAA
>DVNF01000176.1 GCA_018714575.1 Candidatus Stercoripulliclostridium merdigallinarum | reverse complement strand
CTATATAAACGCGCAATCTCCGGATACCGCGCGGGAAGCGCTTACATTACACGCTATGTCGTTTTAAAAAAAATGGTTCCGGATTTTCGCGTTTTAAATCTTCGCCTTTTCCCGCGAAAAAAACCGCCCCTGCGGGCGGTAATACGATGTCGGTTTTCCGACCGATACTTTAAACGATTATATCTTTGCTATATAGCTTAGCGCGTCGGTAGCCGCGACGGCTCCGTCCGCCGCCGCCGTTGTCAGCTGGCGCACGTTTTTTACGCGCAGATCGCCAGCGGCATACAGCCCCGGGACGGAAGTCCTCATCATGTCGTCCGTGATCACAAAGCCTTGTGCGTCCGTTTCGACCAAATCTTTGTACAAAGCGTCGTCGGCAACCTGACCTATTGCCACGAACAACGCGGCAGTTTGCAGATCGAAGGTTTGGTTGCCGGACGTTTCCTTAAACCTGACGCCCTCGAATTTATCGCCGCCAAGGATCTCGCATGCCACGTGATCGGTAATGATTTCGACGTTATCCTTTGCGCGCAGCGCTCCTTCCAAGGCTTTTTCGCCGAAAAATTTATCGAACATGGTAACTACGGTCAGCTTTGAAGCTATGTCGGACAGCATCAAAGCGTATTGCAACGCCGTATTGCCGTCGCCTACCAAAGTCACTTCCTGTCCGGTATACAAAGCGCCGTCGCACAGCGCGCAATAATAAACGCCTTTCCCCAGGAATTTTTCTTCGCCCGGCACGTTCAGTTTACGATGCTTTACGCCGGAAGCAAGAATGACCGCCTTTGCGGTATAGCTGTTGTAATCGGTGGTGACGGTAAAAATATCTCCCTCTTTTTCTATCTTTAAGCAGTCTTCCAATTCAAAGTCGACTCCCAGTTTGGTGATCTGGGAAAAGAGTCTGTCGGCAAATTCGCCGCCGGAAATTTCGTCTATGGACGGGATATTTTGCACTTTCGGGGACAAAGCTATCTGTCCGCCTATGTTTTCGCGTTCCAGGATCAGCGTCTTTTTGCCGCCGCGCAAAGCGTAAATCGCCGCAGTCATTCCGGCGGTTCCGGCGCCTATTACGATAATATCGTATTCTTTCATATCCTTCCTCTCATAAAAACGGGGTGACGGCAAATTGTTACCGTCGCCCCGTCGGCTGTAATCTTAGATTGTCTAACGTTGTTCCTCGATGTACTTTTTGATATTTGACGCGTTTTCCAGTTTGTCGCCGTTCGGCACGATCAAGGTCGGCGCCTGCCTGATATCGTTACTGATGAAAGCGTCTCTGTTTTCCTCTGCCAAAATTACCTTATAGGGGATACCGGCTTTGTCCAGCATCATCTTTACCATTTTGCAGTTCGGGCAAGTAGTTGTGGCAAACAGTACGGGAATATCCTCGCCGCAGCATTTTACTTCGCCCTCTTCGGTGACTTTAACGTGCTTTTTGGGAGAGTTGTACTTGTTGACGTCGTAAACTTTCCTGTCTTTGAATTCCTGCGTCTTGCCGTCGTTCCAATTCTGTACGGGACGGTAGTAGCCGGTGATCCTGGAGTAAACTTCCGTCTTTTTGCCGCAGGTGGGGCATTCGTAGACTTCGCCCGCGATATAGCCGTGGTCTTTGCATACCGAATACGTCGGGCTGAGCGTGTAATACGGCAGACGATAGTTTTCGGCTATCTTTCTGACCAGGCTCATTGCCGATTTCCATCCGGGCATCCTTTCGCCCAGGAAGGCGTGGAATACCGTTCCCGAAGTGTACAGCGTCTGTAATTCGTCCTGAATATCCAACGCCGCAAAGATGTCCTCGGTATAGCCTACGGGCAGGTGCGAAGAGTTCGTGTAGTACGGCGTTTCGCCTTTCTTTGCCGCGGTGACGATGTCGGGGAATTGCGCGACGTCGTGTTTTGCCAAACGGTAGCTGGTCGATTCCGCCGGAGTGGCTTCCAGGTTATACAGATCGCCGTATTTTTCCTGGTAGTCGCTAAGGCGTTCCCTCATGTGGTTCAACACCTCGATCGTAAATTGTTGCGCCTCTTTGTTGGTCAGATCCTTTCTGAGCCACTTTGCGTTCAGGCAGCATTCGTTCATGCCCACCAAACCGATCGTGGAGAAGTGGTTATCCAAACCGGACAGATAGCGTTTCGTGTACGGGAACAAACCGTTCTCCAACAGTTTAGAGATGACTTCCCTCTTTACCTTCAGCGATCTGGCGGAAATATCCATCATCTTGTCCAAACGGTTATAGAAGTCGCGTTCGTCCTTTGCCAGGTATCCGATCCTGGGCATATTGATGGTAACTACGCCGATAGAGCCCGTCGATTCGCCCGATCCGAAGTAGCCGCCCGATTTCTTTCTGAGTTCCCTAAGATCCAGACGCAGCCTGCAGCACATACTGCGAATGTCGCTGGGTTGCATGTCGGAGTTGATGTAGTTCGAGAAATACGGCGTGCCGTACTTTGCGGTCATTTCAAACAACAGCTTGTTGTTTTCGGTTTCGGACCAGTCAAAATCCTTTGTGATGGAATAAGTCGGGATAGGATATTGGAAACCTCTGCCGTTGGCGTCGCCTTCGATCATGATCTCGATAAACGCTTTGTTTATCATATCCATTTCCTGTTTGCAATCCTTGTATTTGAAGTCCATTTCCTTGCCGCCGACGATAGCGTTCAGTTCGGCAAGGTCGTTGGGGACCGTCCAATCCAAAGTGATGTTGGAGAACGGCGCCTGAGTGCCCCAACGGCTGGGAATGTTGACTCCGTAAACGAAGCTTTGAATGGCCTTTTTGACTTCGTAGTAGCTGAGGTGGTCTACCTTTACGAACGGAGCCAGATAGGTATCAAAGGAGCTGAACGCCTGCGCGCCCGCCCATTCGTTCTGCATGATACCCAGGAAGTTGACCATTTGGTTGCACAGAGTCGCCAGGTGCTTTGCGGGGGAAGAAGTGATCTTTCCGGCAACGCCGCCCAAGCCTTCCTGTATCAGCTGCTTTAACGACCAACCCGCGCAGTAACCGGTCAGCATCGACAGATCGTGCAGGTGAATGTCCGCCTTTCTGTGAGCGTTGGCGATCTCCTCGTCATAGACTTCGCTAAGCCAATAGTTCGCCGTGATCGCGCCGGAGTTCGACAAAATCAAGCCGCCTACCGAATACGTGACGGTGCTGTTTTCCTTTACGCGCCAGTCGTTGACTTTCAGATAGTTGTCTATGACCTGTTTGTAATCCAACAACGTGCCCTTTACGTTACGCGCTTTTTCACGTTGCTTCCTGTACAAAATGTACGCCTTTGCGACGTCGGCATAGCCTGCCTGGATCAATACGGTTTCGACGGAATCCTGAATGTCTTCCACCGCGATCATAGCGTCCTTGATCTTAGGATTGAAATCCGCCGTGACGCGCAAAGCCAACAGCTCCAGCGTGCTCTTGTTGTACATCTTGTCCAACGAATCGAACGCCTTTGCCATGGCGGCCATTATCTTGTTCAGATCGAACTCGACAACTTTTCCTTCTCTGTTAACAACTCTATACATAATTCCTCCGTTTTTCGTACGTGACTATTGTATTACAAGCCTAAAAGCTTGTCAATACCTTTTTACAATATCTTGTGGGGTTTTTTGGAAAAGACAGATCGTCACCACTATATATTGTGGTCGACTTTAACGTATCAGTACGTTTTTGACGTATTTTTTCATTATTTCCGCATAATGCGACAGTTCGTCCGTTCCGGGTGCGTGCAACCCTTCCGCGATGTTGCCGCCCTCGTCGCGGAACCTTTGTAAAAAGTAGCGTTCGGCGCCCCGTATGAACTGCCCGATGCCTTCGAAATCCTCTGCCTCGTGGAACTCCTTTACCACGGTGGTCCTGAATTCGTAGTCTACTCCCGAATTCATTATCAGATCCTTGCCGGCGGCGACCCTGGACATATCCACGGCGTTCAATCCTGCCGTCAAAGCATACTTTTCGGGACTGTTTTTTATATCCATCGCGACATAGTCCAACAGCTTTTCGGAATACAGCCGTTCTAATTTATCGGGGTGGTAACCGTTCGTATCCAACTTTACGGCATAGCCGGCGCCCTTTATCCTCTTTATAAAATCTACGACGTCGGGTTGCAATAGCGGTTCTCCGCCCGTCAACACGACTCCGTCCAACATACCCTTTCTGCTGTTCAAGTAGGAAAAAAACTCTTCGGTATCTACGTACCCGTCGTCGAATTCGGTCACCAACGCCGCGTTTTGGCAAAACGGGCAACGAAAATCGCAGCCGCCCGTAAACAGTATGCAGGCGACTCGGTCGGGAAAGTCCTGTAACGTCAACTTGTTTAATCCTTTCAACAGCATATGCGATCCGTGCCCGACGCGATCATTGCGTCTTTCGTATTTTTCGTTTGTTTTCGTATTTTAGCGTTTAATTTTTATTATGTAATATTTATAGCTATATAATCATCATAACTATAGTTATCCGAATAGTTATCATAGTTATCCGATTATCTATGACTTGTCGCAGTCGCCCGAGCCGACGGGTATTATAGCTTATCGGCAAACTTTTGTAAAGTGGGCGGCAGCTTTTGAGGGAATTTTATTTTTCTGAACAGCACGGTAAAGCCGATCAGCAATCCTATGCCTCCCACCGTCACGGGCGCGGTCAGCGTCAGCATATCGATGACGAAATTGCCCGATATTCCGAATACCGTCCTAAGGAAGGGAACGACAAAGCACAATACCGAAAAGATCGCCAGCACCGCTATCATCGCTATACGCAGCAAATTGAACGGATAAGAAATCAGCACGATAAACGCCAAGCCTATCGCGCAGGTGGCTATCAGCGCCGAAGTCGCCGTCTGATCCGCCGTCAAGCCGACTACGGGGCCGACTCCGGCGATAATACAAACCGCAACGACTATGGCAAAAGCCGCGGGACAGGCGTTTTTGATGACTTTCGGCAGGAACCTGCCCTTGACGATTTCGCGGTTGGGTTCCAACGCCAACACGAACGCCGGAGGTCCTATCGTGATATATCCTATCAGCATCAGGTTGTTCGGCGTAAACGGCAACGAAGCCGGTATTATCATGAACAACAACGCGAACAACGTGTTGTATATCGTCTTTATCAAAAACAGCGAAGCGCTGCGTTGCAGGTTGTTTATACAACGTCTGCCCTCCGCCACTATGCCGGGAACGGAAGTAAAATCGTTATCCAACAGTACGATTTTACTGACGTTCTTGCTGGCGTCCGAACCTGCCGCAACGGCTATCGAACAATCGGCTTCGCGCAGAGCCAACACGTCGTTTATGCCGTCCCCGGTCATACCGACGACGTGCCCCACCGACTTCAACGCTTTGACCAGCAACAGCTTTTGGTCCGGCGACACCCTGCCGAACACGGTGTATTCTTCTATAGACGAAACCAATTCTTTGTCGGACAGCTTGGACGCGTCGATATATTTTTCGGCGTTCTTTACCCCCGCCCTGGCGGCTACCGCCGAAACGGTCACCGGGTTGTCGCCCGAAATTATCTTTATCGTAACGCCTTGTTCGTCGAAATATTGCAAGGTCTCGCGGGCGCCTTTCCTAATGACGTCCTCTATGATTATCAACGCCAAAGGCTTAGGGCTTTCCGGCAGGTTCCTGTCGATAATGTTCTTGTCCGCCTTACACAGCAACATCACCCTGTAACCGTCTTTCGTCCTGTTTCGGATCTCCGAATCGATTTCTTCGGGTACCTGTTCCAATAAAAATTCGGGCGCACCCATCATTACCGAATAACCGTCGAAATTGGCTCCGCTCCATTTCCTGCGGCTGGAAAAGGGTACGGCTTCCGTTGCGGTATCGAATTCGGTGACAGCGTCGACGTAAGCTTTTACGGCGTCCGCAGTCGGGTTGACGTCACCCGTCGCCGTCACCAAAGCCTTTAAATAAGCGGATATGTTTTCCGCGCTTTCGGTTAGAGGCAGAACTTCGGTGACGCGCATACTGCCTTCGGTAATGGTTCCCGTCTTGTCCAGACACAGGACGTCGACTCTTGCCAAGATCTCCGAACAGTACAGGTCCTGCGCCAAAGCCTTTTTGTTCGCCATGCGTATGACGCTTAGGCAGAATACCGCGCTGGTCAGCGCCACCAAGCCGCTGGGGATCATGCCTATCAACGTGGCAAGTACCGACAACACGGTATCGTTTACCGGCACCGCCGTGTCCTGTACAAAGTGCTTTACGCAGAACAGCGCCACTCCCAAAGGCACTATGATTATGGACATGAATTTAATGATTTTGTTTAAAGAAGTGTAAATTTCGCTGTTTTGCGGCTTTTGCTTTTTCGCGTCCGCCGTGATCTTTGCGGCATAGTTTTCCTTTCCGACGTGAACGACTTCGGCATAGGCTTCGCCGCTGACGACAAAGGCGCCGCTAAGCAGATCGTCCCCTTCCTTTTTGACTATGGCGTCGGGTTCGCCGGTTATCAACGCTTCGTTGACTTCGATACTGCCGGCGACGACGACGGAATCGGCTACTATCTGGGCGCCTGCTTTCAATCGCAGAACGTCCCCCAGCACGATCTCCTGCAAGGGTATTTCATAGACCTTGCCTCCGCGCACGGCGTAAGTTTTGGGCTGGGACAGCAAGGACAATTTATCTATCGTCCTTTTGGCGGCAAGCTCCTGTATTATGCCGATCAGGCAGTTTATGATCGCGACCAATAAAAAACCGTAATTGGTAAAACCGTTCAGGTTCGGCTCTATAAAAAACGCCATTATCACGGCGATAACCGCAAACAGCACGTTGAAAAATGTGACGATATTCGTGCGTAAGATCCGCGCGACGCTCTTTGTCTTTATATTGACGTCGCCGTTGATCTGCCCTGCCGCCGCGCGTTCGGCGACCTCCTGTTCGTTTAATCCCGTTACCGGAACGTTTTCCGCCGCGACTTCGACATATTTCAAACGGTTTTCTTTGGCTTTTTTAAGGCGTTTGAATTTCCTCATATTCTGTAATATTATACTATAGTATGAGGCCGTTTGCAACACGCAGGGTCAATTTTTTATGCTCTTTTCAGGGTCCGGCTTCCCCTTTTTATCGGCTTTCAGCTGTACCGTAACGCCGATCAGATTGTACGCGAAAGCCGCCACCGGAACGCCCAGGACCAATCCCCAAA
>DVNF01000175.1 GCA_018714575.1 Candidatus Stercoripulliclostridium merdigallinarum | reverse complement strand
ATCGTATAATGATTGAACAATTCTGCGGAAAACAAATTTTACCATAGAAAATATAATTGAAATTCTTGCTTTTATAATTAAATTAATTATATGGTCATTTTTGTCACAGGGAGGAGCAATTACTTCCGCCGGAAGATATTGCCTTACCAATGATATCGATGCGATCACGTTTCCTACTAAAACCGATTTATTTACTGTAGAAGTCGTTATTTGTTTGAACGGACACAAGATAACAGGCAACGGCGGCAGTGCGATTTATATCGAGGACGATTACAATGCCTCCGCAGGCGGAGGCGTTTACGTCAAAGAATATGCTGTCAAATACACCGACGAAAACGGCTATACCGTTACAATAAAAATGTATTAAACTTTTAATAATATTTCAATTTAGTTCAGATAAAAAAAGCGGATTGTCGATCTCTTCGGCAATCCGCTTTTTTATAGAATCTTCAGTTAAGATATTAATAAATTTTGTGGTCGATTTCCTCGGTATCTTTGTCGACGACTTTGCCGTCGGCGCCTGCGGCGCCGTTTCCGGCGGCGCGAACTTCGTCCTCTTCCTTTTTACCCAAGTCGTTGGTGTTTAATGAGTTACGGTATACTACAAAGCGGGTATACAGGAATTCCGTGATCATGTTCAGCGCCATGCTGATCGCCAATACGATATATTCGTTCCAGCCGATGCCTTCCAACGCGCTGCCGCCCAGAGTCGATAACGGCGTAAAGACGCAGTAGTACAGGAAAACCAAGAACATGGCTTTCGGAACGTTTGCCGCCGATTTAAACGTAAACTTTCTGTTGAAAGTAAAATTCCAAATTACCGAAAGAACCAAGGAGATCAGATAGGGTACCCAATAACCGACTCCGGTTTGGGTGGCTCCGAAAGCAAGTTCATTCAATAAGGTAAAGGATACTAATTGGATAACGCCGGCAGACGCGGAAAGCAATACGAATTTCACTACGCGAATTGCTTCGTTCTTGCGTTTCAATTTTATTTGAGCTTCTGTCAATTCTTCATGTTCGGCGGTTTTTGCCGAATTAATTTTGTCAGACATAAATATCTCCTATTGAAAACTTATATATTATTATAGACCGACCTTGCGTGCTTTGCAATAAGTAACAATAAGTAATTAGATAAAATGAGTTATACCGTTAACTAAAGTTATCTCTTTCCCGTATTGCAATTCACCGACGGTTGGTATATAATATAAGCGAGGAAGTTTGTTATGAAAGGCATCCGTAAGGCGATAATTCCCGCAGCAGGTTTCGGTACCAGGCATTTGCCGATAACAAAGGCAGTCCCGAAAGAAATGTTGCCCGTTTTATCTAAACCCGCGATCGATTACGTCGTATCCGAATGTATTGCGGCTGGAATTAACGAAATTTGCATAGTAATTTCGCGCAGCAAAGCAGCTATCCCCGATTACTTGGATCATAAACCCGAATTGGAAGCGGCTTTGACAAAAGCAGGCAAGCGCGATTTGTTGGACGTTGTCAATCCCTTTTCCGGGAAAGCGGATTTCTATTTTATCCGCCAACCCGAAATGAAAGGAACGGGTAACGCCGTCCGGATATGCAAAGAATTCATTGCAGGCGAAGATTTTGCCGTCTTGTTCCCCGATGATATTATCGATTCCGCAGTTCCTGTGATCGGTCAGTTGATAACAGCTTATGAAACTACGGGGACTTCCATAGTCGGCGTTCAAAAGATGCCGCCGGAACAGGCAAAGCTGTACGGAATCGTCGTACCCGGAGTCACAAAGGGCAGATACTCCGTCGTAAAAGGATTTATCGAAAAACCGTCGGTCGAATTTATGCCTTCGGAACTCACCAGCCTTGGAAGGTTTGTGTTGACCGCCGACGTATTCGATTATATCGACCGGGTCAAAGCCGTAGGCGGTGAGATCCGATTGCCCGACGCCATAGATTTAATGTCTAAAACTACCGGAGTTTACGCATACGAATTCGAGGGTAAGCGTTACGATATGGGCAGCATCGAGGGCTTTTTGGAGGCCAATATCGCTTTTGCCAAAAAGGACAAACACCTACTGAAAATTATTACGGACGAATTGAACAGGGGATGACCCTGAAAGGAACTTTATGCCAATAGGATATACCAGCGACGTCAGAAAAGTCATGCTGCAATCTAGGGAACTTGCCAACCGTGCCGGCAGTCAAATCGCGGCTTCCGAATACGTGTTGGGAGCGCTTGCGGTTGTAGAAGGGACGTACGCATTCGATATTTTCACCAGATTAAAAGTAGATAAGTCCGCGCTGTTAAACGAAGTAATGACTTACGTCAACACTTCTTCGGACAGGATAAAAGCCGATCAAGTAAAGCGCGCTCTTTCTTACGCCAGGACTGTTGCCGAAAAGATGGGGTACGACTTGTACGATACCCAACACCTTTTATTGGCGCTGTCTTGGGATATAAACACGGGCGCGGCAAAGATTTTGGAAAAATTCCATATATCTTTTGCCGATTTGAAACCGATAGTAGAGTCGATGTCGGCAAACGGCATAGGCAAGAACGAAGACGAGGACGATGCAATCGATTTGCCGACCTTCCTCAGCGATTTTTTCTCTAAGCTTACCAACGGCAACGCCGAAGTGGTAGGGCCCGTCCAAGAATCCTTTTTCAGGACGGAAAACACGCCGCCTAAAAACGAAAAGCGAGACGACGACCTGAACGAAATAGGGATCGATCTGACTGAACGTGCAAAGCAAGGCGCATACGATCCCGTAATCGGCAGGGAAAAAGAAATCGACATGATCATGCGCGTATTGACCAGGCGGACGAAGAACAATCCCGTTTTGATAGGCGAACCGGGCGTGGGCAAAACTGCCGTCGTCGAGGGACTGGCGCAAGCCATAGTCAAAGGCGAAGTACCGGATTTGTTGAAGAATAAACGTATTTTCGGTCTGGACGTAGGGTCGTTGGTAGCAGGAACCAAATTCCGCGGCGAATTCGAGGAACGCTTTAAGAATATGTTAAAGCGTTTGAACGACGGAAAAACCATACTTTTTATCGACGAAATGCATATGATCATGACGACGGGTTCCAACGATGAATCGGGAACTACCGTCGCCAATCTGATAAAGCCGGTTTTGGCGCGCGGCGAGATCCCGACTATCGGCGCAACGACAATGGACGAATACCGCAAGCATATCGAAAAGGATGCGGCTTTGGCAAGGCGGTTTAAACCTATCATAGTCGATCCGCCTTCGGTGGAAGAAACCATAAAGATTTTGGAAGGACTGCGGCCGCGCTACGAGGATCACCATAAAGTTAAGATCACAGACGGTGCGTTAAAGGCAGCCGCCGAGCTTTCGGACAGATATATCGCCGACAGGTTTTTGCCCGACAAGGCAATAGACGTCATCGACGAAGCCGCCAGCAAAATGCGTGTGGCGTCGTTGATAACTCCGCCGGAGATACTGAATCTTGAAAAGGAAAAGACGCTGATAAACGATTCGATTTTACAGGCTACAAAGAACGAAGATTTTGTAAAAGCCGGCAACTTGAAAAAGGAACGCGACGAAATAAACAAAAATATTCGCGAATTGCGTGAAAAGTGGGGGCAGGATTTATCCGGCGGCATGCTGACCGTAGACGAAGAAGCCGTTGCGGGTATAGTATCCGAATGGACGGGAGTGCCCGTAAATAACCTAACCGAGGAAGAAAGTAAAAGGCTGATGAACCTGGAAGAGGAGCTGAAAAAGCGCGTTATAGGTCAGGACGAAGCCGTTTCCGCTGTCGCCAGGGCGATAAAGCGCGCCCGTGCAGGATTAAAGGATCCCAAAAAACCGATCGGAACGTTTATGTTCTTGGGACCCACGGGCGTCGGAAAGACGGAGCTTAGCAAGGCGCTTGCCGAAAAAATGTTCGGTAACGAAAGCATGTTGATCCGTATCGATATGAGCGAATATATGGAAAAGATAAACGTTTCCAGGCTGATAGGATCGGCTCCGGGTTACGTCGGCTACGAAGAGGGCGGTCAGCTGACCGAAAAAGTCAGAAGAAAGCCGTATTCAGTAGTATTGTTCGACGAAATCGAAAAAGCGCATCCCGACGTATTCAACTTGCTGTTACAGGTATTGGATGACGGACAGTTGACTGATTCCCACGGCAGGACGGTTTCGTTTAAAAATACCATTATAATCATGACCTCCAATATCGGCGCAAAGGACATAGCCGGTATGAAGAGGGTGGGCTTCGGTGGTTCTACAAAGTTGATCGATAACGATTACGAGGCAATGAAGGAAAAGCAGATGGAGGCTTTGAAACAAGCCATGAACCCCGAATTCATCAACCGTATCGACGACATAATTATATTCAGACGGTTGGACGAAGCGTCTTTGTCGAAGATCGCCGCAATCATGATGAACGAGGTCATAAAGCAGTTGGCAGATAAGGATATTCATTTGAAATATACTGACGCCGTTACAAAATATCTGTTGGAAAACGGAACCGATCTGGAATACGGAGCAAGGCCTTTAAGGCGCGCCGTTCAGCGCGTGTTCGAGGATAAGCTGAGCGACGAGATCATTTCAGGTCGTATACGATCCGGCTCGAACGTCTTGGTGGACGTGGTAGACGGCGAGATCCGATTTAACTTACTGGATGAAAAACAAAACCCCGTACAAGGAGGTACAATATGAAAATAGAACTCGTTTCCAAGAACTACAACGAAGGCTCGCGCCTGGTCGGCGTTATCGAAAAGAAGCTGGGAAAACTTGACAAATACTTTTCCGGCGACGCAGACGCATTGGTCAAACTCAGTACTGTCGGGAACGATAAATTCACGATGGAAATTACCGTGCGCTTTGGCGGTTATATTGCCAGAGCAGAGGTAACCGGATCCAACATGTACGACAATATCGACCTTATTTTGCCTAAATTGGAGAAGCAGATCGCGCGTTTCCGCGACAGAATGAACTCCAAGGTGCCGAAGAAGGCGTTGCCGTTAAAGACCGACGTCGAAGAAGCGGCGGCTCCGCGCGAGTATTACGGTAATATCGTAAAAGAAAAGCACTTCGATATTTCTATCGTCACGGTCGACGAAGCCATTGCCGAAATGGAATTGTTGGATCACGATTTTTACGTCTTTGTCAACGCCGAAAACAACAGAGTTTCCGTCGTCTATAAGCGCCATGACGGTGATTACGGTTTGATTACTCCGGAATATTAAAATCAGAATATACAGATTATGAAAATCGGAATATCTACGGCATCCTTCTTTACAAGAAGTGAAACCGAAGACACCTTGAACCTCATACAAAATATGGGGTTCGAGGTGTGTGAAGTCTTTTTAACTACCTTCCGCGAATACCGGAAGGAGTTTGTCGATATGTTGGCGGAGCGTAAAAAGAAGATAAAAATTTACTCCGTGCATACCTTAAACCAACAATTCGAACCTGAACTGTTTAACAAGTGGCAACGCACCCGCGAAGACGCGGAGGAATTTTTCCGCGAAATAGTCTACGCTTGCAAGGTTTTGGACGCAGATTATTACACATTCCACGGGTTACCCAGGCTGAAACGCACGCCTTATTTTATCGATTATCCGTGGATCGCACAGCGTTTAAACGAACTTAACGCCGAAATGGCAAGCTTGGGGGCGCATGCCAAAATCGCTTACGAAAACGTGCATTGGACTTTCTTCGATTCTCCGGAGTTTCTGGAAAAACTTTCGGAGTACATCGATACGCCGGTCACTTTAGACATAAAACAGGCAATGCAATCCAAACATCCTTTGGACGATTATCTGAAAGTCATGGCAGGACATTTGGTCAACGTGCACGTTTGCGATTGGCACGAAGACGGTAAATTGGCTGTGCCCGGTAAGGGCATATTCGACTTTACTTCATTTTTCAGAAAGTTGATGGCAATCGGCTATGACGGACCCTGCCTTATGGAGCTGTACGCAGGTAATTATCGGAACTACGACGAGATCATGAGTAGTTACGAGTACTTGTTGAATTGCCTGGAAACCGCAAAAAAAGGTTGAAAATTAAATAGGAATTTACTTTAAGGAGATAGATTTATATGAAAGTATCTAAACAAATTACTCCGGATATCACATTCGATTACAACAATATGATGTCCGATTATATCGGGGAGGAACAAGGTATTACCGATAACGAACTCCGCATGACCAGGAACGCCGCTTTGGAAGCATACAGCTACTTTAAGTTAAATCGCGGTACCGGCATGATGGGTTGGGCGGAGCTTCCCTATAACCAAGACGAAATTGTAAAGGATATTCTTAGAACGGCTAAAATCGTCAGAAGAAATTGTGAATCCTTTGTCGTTTTGGGAATAGGCGGTTCGGCTTTGGGACCTATGGCTGTATTCCAAGCGCTATGCCACCTGAGGCATAACGAATTGGGCAAAAGGCAACGCAAAGCTCCTAAATTTTACGTGGAGGATAACGTAGATCCCGAAAGAATGGCTTCGCTGTTGGATATTTTGGATTTGGACAAGACTGTATTCAACGTCATTACCAAATCGGGTTCGACTTCGGAGACCATGAGCCAATACCTGATCATTATGGATATGCTGAAGGCTCGCTACGGCGACAAAGCCGCAGAGCATATCATTGCTACCACCGATCACGAAAAGGGTAATTTGATAAAGCTTGCAAAGAAAGAGGGCTTCAAAACGTTCTATGTGCCCGACGGAGTCGGCGGCAGGTTCAGCGAACTATGCCCTGTGGGATTGTTGCCCGCAGCCGTTTTGGGCATCGACATAAAAGAACTTTTGCGCGGCGCCAGGCAGATGGATCGCCATTGCAGAAAGTCCGATTTTAAATCGAATCCCGCTTTGGTAGCGGCGGCGCTTTCATATATCAGCATTAAAAAAGGCAAAAATATCTCCGTAATGATGCCTTATGCCGATTCGCTGAAGCTGATGGCGGATTGGTATTGCCAACTGTGGGCAGAAAGTTTGGGTAAAGCCGTAGATAACGACGGCAATCCCGTTTATGCGGGACAAACTCCCGTCAAAGCTTTGGGCGTTACCGACCAACACAGCCAAATTCAGCTGTATACCGAAGGTCCGTTCGACAAAGTAGTTACTTTTATCGGCGTCGATAAATACCGCGCCGAAGTAAAGATCCCCGGCGGTTGCGAGGATATTCCCTCTGTAGCATTCCTATCCGGGCACACCATGAACGAGCTGATCGCCGCCGAAATGTACGCGACCGAGTACGCATTGACTAAAAACCACCGTCCTAACGCCAGGATCACGTTGCCGGAAGTCAACGCGAACACCATCGGACAGCTGATGTTCTTCTTTATGTTGCAAACGGCATATACCGGAGCTATGCTGAATATCAATACGTTCAATCAACCCGGCGTCGAAGAAGGCAAGAACGCGACTTACGCATTGCTGGGTAGGGAAGGTTACGAAGAAAAAGCCGCCGAATTGAAATCCAGACCTGCGAAAAATCCCGAATATATCGCTTGATGTTACGGTTGCAGGGGGTTGAAAAAAGCTATCTGTACGGCGCCAAAGCGCTGGACGATTTAAGTTTCAGTATCGATACCGAGGAGCGAATCTCGCTCCTCGGCGTTTCCGGTTCCGGAAAAACTACGTTGATCAAAACCATAGCCGGTATCGTCACTCCGGAAAAAGGCAGGATATATTTGGACGGCAGGGATATTACCGATCTGCCGCCTAAATTCCGTTCGGTAAAGGTTGTGTACGACAGGGAAGGATTGTTTAACCGCAGAACCGTCGCATACAATTTGGAATATCCATTGAAAATAAGGAAATATCCTAAAAAGGAACGGAAAATTGCTATGCTTGGCGCGGCTGAAAAATACGGTTTTCCGGCCGTGACGGATGATTACGTCTTCAGACAAGACGACGAAACCAAACTCAGAATAGCTCTGTCGCGTTTGGACCTGTATCAATCTTCGTTGACATTGTTGGATAATCCGTTTTCCGTACTTACGGGCGAAAGACGAACTGCCGTGTTCGTCGAATTATTGCCGAAAATTGTTAGCGCGGTGAAAACGGCTTTGTTTGCTACCGACAGCCTAGAGGAAGCTTTTTCTTTTGCGGACAATGCATTGTTTTTGCATGAAGGGAAAATAGTCGATTCGGGAAACCTGAAACATTTTATACACGATCCTATGTCGCTGTATTCCGATACGTATGTAAATGAGGACAGAAATTTCATCGAAGTCCCGACGGATGACGGCGGTATAGATTTTTACGGCAAAAAAATAGACATCGACAACGCTCCGCAGGCGGTTACCGTTTCGTTTACTTTGATTCCCGGCGAACAGGGGATAGAACGTAGCGGTAACATCGTTTACGGAAGCTTCGGCAAACATTTTTATAGGACGTTTGACGGGATCAATTTGACGGAGAATACGGGTAAATTCCTTCCCGATTTTGACTCGATAAGAATTTTCAGTTCCGTTGACGGAAATCGGTTGACTTTCAAATTTTAAAGTGGTATTTTATAGGCAAGGTAAAACCTGAATCGATGTTAGTTCGGAGAGGAAGCCAAAAACCTTCACATATATAATCTTGGTTTTGACGACTCCTTCGGACGAAAGGAGTTTTTTTATGAAAAAAATAGCAATCGTAGGCGTAATTATTACTAACAGAACTATCGTGCCCGAAGTTCAATCCGTGCTTTCCGATTTTGGCGATATTATTATCGGCAGAATGGGTGTTCCGGACAGGGCAAACGGTATCAACGCCATAGCTTTAATAGTCGAAGGCGACAACGAACAACTTTCGGCTTTGACGGGCAAATTGGGCAGAATCGATTCCGTTTCCGTAAAATCGGCAGTTACTGCGGTAGAGATCAAATAAGGTTTCGCGCTTATAATTACATTTTATCCGCAAAATATTTACCGGAGGCATATTAATGAAAAGGAAAATTGCTATTATTGTGGCAGTTATTGTTCTGATTTTGGCAATAGCTACCGTCGGCGTAGTCCTGGCGTTGGAAAACAAGGATAATACGAATACAGATCCTCAACAACCCGGCGAAACGCAAAACTATACCATAAATATTGTGGTGCCGGACGGCTCGCCCGCTATCGCGTTGGCAAAGATGATAAACGATAACGACGCTCCGACAGGATATACCGTTAATTATACGATAGTCAACGGAGCGCAGGAAATCGCTACAAGGATCGCTAACGGCTCTGCCGATATAGCCATTGCGCCTACCAACATTCTTTCGACGATATATAACAATACTCAGTCCGGGAAGTTGGTCGGTACCGTCGTTCAAGGCGCGCTGTATATGGTCGGAAAGAATGCGCCCGCAGGCGAAACCACCTTGGAAAAGCTGAACAGTTTGAAAGGTAAAGTCGTTTATAATATCGGACAGGGCGCTACTCCCGATCTGACTTTCAAATATATCATGGACGCATACGATATAGAGTATGCCAACACAGCCGAACCTACCGAGAATCAAATCGGTTTGCAATACGTTCAAACCGGCGCCGAATTGATCCCCTTGTTGAAACAAAACAAAGCCGAGTACGGCATCCTTGGCGAACCCGCTGTTTCGAATGCGAATCAAAATGCCGGAACTTCAACGGTTTTCGATATTCAGGCTCTGTGGCAAGAAGTTACGGGATCCCAAAGTTATGGTTTTCCGCAAGCAGGATTGTATGTCGTCAATAAATATCTGACTGCCGATCATGCCGCTTTGGTTAATTGGATAGCCGCAAAATTGGATCAAAACTCCGAATGGGCGGAACAAAACCCCGCTAAGGTTTCCGAGATCATGACCGCTAACGGTTCTATGTCGTTGTCCGGGCTTACCACCGGAAAAATCGCAGGTTGCAACCTGGATTGGATTTCCGCAGCCGAAGCAAAAACAGGTGTTAATACTTATCTTGCGGCGCTGTACGGATTCAACCCTCAAACCGTAGGCGGCAAGGTGGCCGATGACGGTTTCTACTATGTCGGATAAGGCAAAAACTTTAAGAAAATTATTTACTGATAAACATATTATCGGCAACGTCGTCTATCCCGTTATCGGGATAGGCGTCGTTTTGCTGTTCTGGTATTTATTGTCGGTGATAGTCGGGATCGAAATGATCTTGCCGTCGCCGGCTAGGGCGTTCGAAGAATTTTTTGCGCTTTTTTCGGAATCCGATTTTTGGACGGCGGTATCGGGAACAATGTTGAGGACGTTAACGGCGTTCGGTATAGCTTTTGCGCTTGCGGCCGTTACTTCTACGTTGTCGGTTTTTGTTGAGCCTGTCGGCAGAATTTTGTCACCGATAATCACGATACTTCGGTCGATCCCTACGATGTCGATCATACTGATTGCGATAATTGCATTTAAACCGACGGAATCCCCGATATTAGTAACTTTTCTGATCAGTTATCCGTTATTGCACGCGTCGTTTTCGCACGCAATTACAAACGTAGATCCTTTTATCGTAAACATGAGCAAAGTATTTAAGGTGCCCGTGTATAAAAGGATTTTTAAAATGTATATTCCGGCGATGCTGCCGGAAGTTTTGACTGCGGTCGGCAGCAATATCTCGCTTGCATTAAAAGTCATGATAGCTTCCGAGGTGTTGGCTCAGACGTTTGAGTCTATGGGCGTTGCCATGCAAATACAGCGTATATATTTGAATACGGCGGGTTTGATGGGTTGGACGATCGCTGCGATAGTGCTTAGCTTTTTACTGGAAATTGCCGTAAAATTGATCGCATTGGTTTTTGTGAGGCGGAAATGAAAATAGAGGGGTTGAATAAGAGCTTCGGCGATATAAAAATTTTTGAAAACTTTTCGTTGGAAATCGAGGAGCGTTCCACTTTGTGCGTAATGGGTCCGTCCGGCGTAGGCAAAAGCACTTTGTTAAATATTGTTACGGGACTGACTGATTATACGGGTAAAGTAGAAATGAACGGCGAAGTTTCCGCCGTATTCAGCGAGCCGGCATTGTTGAAAAATTTAAATGTATACGATAATTTGCGTTATGCCGTGGCTCATGCTTTCCCCGATAAAAAAGTCATGCAAAGCGAGATAGAAAACGTATTGCGTTCCGTTGAGTTGTGGGACAGAAGAAAAGCTTTTCCGGACGAATTGTCCTCCGGTATGGCTCAGCGCGTGGCTTTGGCGCGCGGCTTTTTACTGCCGTCCGATTATCTGATCATGGACGAAGCGTTTAAAGGCTTGGATACGGCTTTGAAAATAAAATTACGCGGCTACTTTTTGAAACTGAATGCCGAGAAGCAAAAGACAGTGATAATAATCACCCACGAACTTGACGACGCATTGTTTTTGGCGGACAGATTGATATTGCTTCGTAACCGTCCTTGCGAAGTCGTTTTGGATAAAAAAATATATTCCGACAAAAGATTCCGTACCCATTCTTCGCCTGAATTAAAGCGACTCAGCGACGAATACATGCAAATGGCTTTAAATTGATTGTAGCTATAAAACCGTATTAAATTTTGTCGGACAATATTGTTACTTTTTCTTTTAATTGACTTTATCTATTAAATAAAGTATTATTTAATCATGATAATTTTAGGTATTGACCCGGGCTACGGCATCGTCGGCTTCGGAGTCATCGAAAAAACCGCTTCCAAACTGAGGACTATAGCATATGGCGCCATAGAAACGCCTAAAGTTTCGCGTTTTCCCGTCAGGTTAAAGTTTATAGGCGAAAAGATCTCAGAGCTGATTTCAGCCTACAATCCGGACGCCGTCGCGGTGGAAGAACTGTTTTTTCAAAACAATCAAAAGACGGCTATTATGGTAGCCGAAGCGCGCGGAGTCGTTTTGTATACCGCTGAATGCAGCGGAACGCCTTTGTACGAATATACTCCGATGCAAATAAAACAAGCCGTTACAGGTTTCGGCAGGGCAGACAAGCGACAAATCCAGCAAATGGTAAAGTTACTGTTAGGATTGGAATCTGTGCCTAAACCGGATGACGCGGCGGACGCTTTGGCTGCCGCCATAACTCATGCACAGACAAACACCAGAATGGGGAATTTCGGAGTCAGATAATGTTTTCTTATATTCGAGGCAAGCTTACCGAAGCTAATAACAATCAAGTTACCGTCGAAACGGGCGGTATCGGTTACGCTATAACCGTTTCCGACAATACTTCGTTCAAATTACCTCCGATAGGATTTGAAACGACGTTGTACCTGTACTTGCAGGTCAGGGAAGACGAAGTCGGATTATACGGCTTTATCAACCGCGAAGAAAAGGAAATGTTTTTAAAACTCATTCAAATTACGGGTATCGGTCCCAAAGCGGCAATCGGTATTCTGTCAGGAATGTCCCCGGATAAGCTGGCTATCGCAATAGTTACCGCTGACGTCAAAGCCATTTCGCGGATAAAAGGAGTCGGAAAGAAAACCGCAGAAAGAATGGTGCTGGAACTGAAAGAAAAACTTGCCGCAGAAGACATCGAATTTTACGGTAGCAGCGATGAACCCGGCGGTTTGATGCAGGACGCGATAAACGCGCTGAGGACTTTGGGATTGACTCAGACCGAAGCCGTAAAAGCCGTCGAACCTGCGATGAAAGAGGCAAGTACTTTGGAAGACGTCATCAGAAATGCGCTTAGGAGGATCAATTCGTGAGCGACGATTATTCTAATTTCAATTTGGGGTACGGCGGCGAGGAACGCATTACCGACGGAGAATTGTTGCCGACCGACGAAAACGAAAATATTTTAAGGCCTACGACTTTGGACGAATACGTCGGGCAGGACAAGATAAAGGAAAACCTGCGTGTATTTATTCACGGAGCCAAAGCCAGAGGCGAAGCGTTAGATCACGTTTTGTTGTACGGACCTCCCGGACTAGGAAAAACTACGCTAAGCAAAATCATAGCTAACGAAATGGGCGTGGAAATCAAATCTACTTCCGGTCCTGCTATCGAACGAAGCGCGGATCTTGCGGCAAATCTGACTTCTTTAACTACCAATTCGGTACTATTTATTGACGAAATTCACAGATTGAACCATACTTCGGAAGAGCTGTTGTATCCTGCAATGGAAGATTTTAACGTCGATTTTATGCTGGGTCAAGGACCTTCCGCCAGGAGTATCAAATTAAAATTGCAACCGTTTACCTTGGTAGGAGCCACTACCAAAGCAGGCAATATTTCTGCGCCGCTGAGGGACAGGTTCGGTATTATATGCAGGCTTGAACTGTATACGCCTAAAGAATTAGGCAGGATCGTCCGACGTTCGGCTTCGATTTTAAACGTGGACATAGAGGACGCCGCCTCCGTAGAGATCGCTTCGCGCTCCCGCGGCACGCCGCGTATCGCCAACAGACTGCTGAAACGCGTTCGCGACTTTGCTCAATACGAAAATTCCTCGGTCAATCTGCGAATAGCAAAGCAGGCTTTGGATAGACTGGAAGTCGACAGCTTGGGCTTAGACAACGTCGATCGTAACATTTTGCTGACGATTATCGATAAATTCGACGGCGGTCCCGTAGGCTTGGATACACTTGCCGCCGCAACGGGCGAAGAATCCACGACTATCGAGGACGTTTACGAACCGTATTTGATGCAACTAGGATTTATCCAGCGTACTCCGCGCGGCAGAATTTGCCTGCGGCGCGCATACGAACACCTGAAAATTCCTTACGTCGTCGAAAGAACTAATTTGTTTAACTGGAAAGAGGAATCGAAAGACGATGAGTGAGCCGATTAATATTTTCGATACGGCGGCATATTACTATAATTTGCCGGAGGAACTCATTGCGCAAACCCCGGTCGAACCGCGCGATTCATCGCGACTGATGTATTACAATAGAGGCACAGGGGAATTACGGCACTTGAAATTCAGGGATATTGCCGAAATCTTAAAGCCAGGCGACGTTTTAGTAATAAACGACACGAAAGTCATTCCCGCAAGACTGTTCGCTTATAACGAAAAAGGTAGGGAATTCGAAGTTTTATTATTGAAACGTTTGAATTATAAGCGTTGGGAATGTTTGATTAAACCTGCAAAGAAGTTAAAAATCGGCGGAGAATTGGTAGTAAACGAAGAGTTGAAACTGCGCGCCGTTGCCGTACACCCGGAGGACGGAGTCAGAGAAGTGGAATTCGAATTCGAGGGTGTTTTCGAGGACATTTTGTCCAGGGTCGGAAACGTACCTTTGCCCCCGTATATCACCGAAAAACTAGACGACCCGACCAGGTATCAGACCGTATACGCAAACGAGCCCGGTTCCGCCGCAGCGCCTACGGCAGGTTTGCATTTCACTCCCGAGTTGATGCGGAAATTGCAAGATAAAGGGATCGAATTCGTAAAAGTCCTACTGCATGTAGGCTTAGGAACTTTCAGACCGGTTAAAACGCATAATATTCTGGAACATAAAATGCATACGGAATACTACCGCGTGACGGAAGAGGCAGCGGATAAAATCAATAAAGCTTTATCCGAAGGCAGAAGAGTCATTGCCGTAGGTACGACTTCGGTAAGGACTTTGGAGTCGGCGGCAAAAAACGGCAGAGTCGAAGCGGGAGAGGGTAATACAAGTATTTTTATATATCCCGGCTATCAATTCCAAATTGTCAAGGGATTGATAACTAACTTCCATTTGCCTGAAAGTACCTTGATCATGTTGGTTTCGGCGTTTATGGGCAGAGAAAAAACGCTGGAACTGTACAACATAGCCGTAAGAGAGCAGTATCGTTTTTTCAGCTTTGGCGACGCCATGTTCGTCTTATAACCGTCGCAATACTTTGTTGCGCTGTGGCAACAGTCACTAAAACGCATACCATAGTACTTTATCATAATTATGTCTATGTTCAGATACGAAGTAGTAAAAGTTTGTAAACAATCCGGTGCCAGAATAGGGCGTTTTTACACTCCGCACGGAGTCATTGAAACACCCGTGTTTATGCCTGTTGGCACAAAAGCCACGGTAAAGAGCCTTTCTCCGGAGGAAGTAGAGGAGGCAGGCAGTCAGATCCTGTTGGCGAATACTTATCATTTGTACCTAAGACCCGGGCATGAGATCGTTCGTGCCGCGGGCGGCTTGCACAAGTTTATGAATTGGCATAAACCGATATTGACGGATTCGGGCGGTTTCCAAGTTTTCTCTTTGTCGGACACCAGAAAAGTCAGCGAAGAAGGAGTGGAATTTTCCAGCTTTATCGACGGCAGTCGCCATTTTATGACTCCCGAAAAATCCATGGAAATTCAAATGGCTTTGGGGTCGGATATAGTTATGGCATTCGATGAATGTTCCGCCGCGGGCGTCGATTACAAGTATGCGCGCGAAGCCATGATCAGAACTGAAAATTGGCTAAAACGCAGCTATGCACGCATGACAAACGAACATCAGATACTGTTTCCTATAATTCAGGGAAATATGTATCCTGAGCTACGAATAGAGTCTGTAAAACGGTCTATTCCTTATGCCAGATGCGGAATTGCGATAGGCGGACTTTCGGTAGGCGAACCAAAGCCGGTAATGTATGAAATGTTGGATGTTTTAAGGGAGTATTATCCCGAGAACATGCCCAGATATTTAATGGGTGTAGGCAGTGCCGATTGTATAATCGAAGGCGTTTGCAGGGGCGTTGATATGTTCGATTGCGTGTTGCCCACAAGGACCGCCAGAAACGGTACGGCAATGACGTTCAAAGGTAATCTTACCATTAGAAACGCCAAGTACAAAGAAGACTTTACTCCGGTAGAAGAAGGCTGCGATTGTTATTGTTGCAGGAACTATACCAGGGCTTACGTCAGGCACCTTATTAATACCGATGAAATATTCGGCGGCAGACTGTTAAGCATCCACAATATCCGCTTTTTACACAGGTTGGTTGCGGGTATTAAAGACGCCATAATGAACGACAGACTTTTGGATTACAGGGACGAAGTTTTAAAATCGTTATCGACGGGGGATAATAAATAACACGCTGTATAAAATTTCGATTACCGTAAAACTGTGTCGGAGGAAGTATTCTATTAAATTTGAGAAAACAATAAATAAATACTTGATTCTCGTCTATTGTTATGGTAGAATTTCAAATAGCCGTAAAGGTATGCCCATAAGGAGTTATTAGCTAATATGAATTTTAATATGATTGCCTCTTCAGGTTCCGCCGGTGGTTCTTGGTACATTTGGATCATTTTGATCGTCGTCTTCGTCGGTATGATTTTGATGACCGTTATCCCGCAACGTAAACAAAAGAAGAAAATGCAGGAAATGATGTCTTCCATGGCTGTCGGCGACAAGATAATGACGATAGGCGGCTTTATCGGAACGATAGTCGAAATCAATTCCGATAACGACCGTTTGACGATCAACGTAGGCAGCGAGGAAGCTCCCGTAAACGTCGTTATCGTCAGAAACGCAGTCAGAACAAAACTATAATCGCTTATCACATTCATTTTTATATTTTAAAAAGCCGTCCGTAAGGGGCGACTTTTTTTATATTTTAATCTAGGATATTGATAATGGATTTATGCTTTCACGCGTGATTTACCGGTATTGACGGCGATTATAGCGGATACCGCGCCCATGACTATACCCAGTAATGCGTCCACTATGCCGAAAGAGCCTTTTAGTTGACCGCCTAGTATCAAAAACACAAAAACGGAGATCACGGTATAAATTAATCCGGCTATGGCGCCTTTTAAGATACCTTGACGTTTTTCTCGGATACCTATAATTGCGCCGAACAGTAAGCTGACAACCTTTATCACTTGATTGACGGGCATTATGACGCCGTTGCCGACCTCGACCAATTTAATAATAATGCCGAAAATCAGGACTGCCGCAAGACTTATGATGACGGATATCAGGCTCATTCTGAAAATATCGGTCAGAGTAACTTTATCGAATACGTTCTTTAATTGAATTTTATGGCTTTTCATATATCCTCCATTGTAGAAAATATGCCGTCGAGTTTCAGGATATGCTTGATTTTTAAAAAGTGTGCGGTTATAATAAATATGAAAAGAAATTACGGAGGCTAATATGAAACATATCGAAACCGTTACGAAAAAGACTTTGATTCCCACCCACGAAATAGGATGCGGCGAATGCCAAGCCAGCTGCCAATCTGCTTGCAAGACCAGCTGCACCGTTGGTAACCAAGCTTGCTTGAAAGAGGAAAAAATTCACGTTAAACCCACCGAACAAGACAAATAACATTTAAATTTTAATGGTCCACACATTTATTTATACGCATAAGGGCGAACCCCTTTATTTTGTATGGGACATAGAGAGCGGCAGTCTGTATAAAGTAGATAATGTCGCTTTTTTATGCGCAAAAAGCCGGTACGGCACTCTTTCCGATTCGGAGAAGAGGGCTTTTTCGGAAATTCCTGCCGACACGGTAGCCGAAACGAACGCCGAATTCGACAGCCTTGAAAAGGACGGAGCGCTGAACGCAAAGCCCATAATTAAGTCGTTCAAAAAACGTTTGGGCGCGGTAAAGGCGATGTGTTTGCATATCTGTCACGATTGCAACTTAAGGTGCGAATATTGTTTTGCTTCGGGTGGCTCCTATAACACGCCCAGGGACTATATGAGCC
>DVNF01000174.1 GCA_018714575.1 Candidatus Stercoripulliclostridium merdigallinarum | reverse complement strand
TGGCGGACGGTTACGATACCGACAACCCGAATTACGCTATTACAGTAAACGAAGGTAAATACACGATCGTGCCCCGTCCGATCACCGTACACCTGTTAGACCAGGCGGCTGATTGGAACAAGGACGGCATTTACACGGTAGACCAAAAAGCCTATGACGTCATCGAAGGTAACGTCGTTTCGGGGGATGACTTGGGAATAGTCATTTCTTCCGAGATAGGTAAACAAAAGCGTAAATACCCGATCACGGCTGTTGCTACAAATCCCAACTACGCCGTCACGTTTAACGACGACGCCACGTTCGAAGTCAGAAAGTTCCGTGCCGATATCACGGTACCTTCGCTGACGTTGGAATTTATTTATAGCGGCGAAGCGTTCTCGATAGCGGCCACTTTAAATTCCGGCGCAGAGATCGTATATACCTGGGAATTCGGCGGCACGATATATCACGACAACGCCTTTGTCGAAGTCGGAAGATACGTAGTCACTTTGTCCGCCGGAGAAACCGAAGATTATTACGCACCCGAAAACGTCACGGTAAACCTGACGATAAAGCGCGAAACATTGATAACGGAGGAATCGGGAATAGAAATAGTCGTGGATAGCGAGGGCGGATTCAACCCCGAAGTCGAATTGGAAGTCGAAAAGATGGATCAAAACGACAAGGACCTGAACGAAGTCATATCCGGTAACGAAACCATTGTCCGTGCGTTCAATATCACGACCTCGGACGAAAGCTCCGACGAAACGACTACCATCACCGTCCGCGTACCCGAAGCGTTGAAAGACCTGGAAACGGTAAAGGTATTGGTAAAACAGGACGGCGTGTACTCGGTCAGGATGTTGAACGTAGATAACGGCTATGTAACGATCGAAGCCGCAGAATCCGTTTCGGCATTCGCCTTTGTAAAGGAAGAAGCCTCCGTCAACTACCTGATGATAATCCTGATCGGCGGCGCGGCATTGATCATTATCGTCAGTACGGCAATGTTCATGCTGAAAAAGCGCGGCTAATTAAACCGCACAACGAATTTGTATACTAATATAAAAAAGCGCACATTCCCGTGCGCTTTTTTATTGATTTCCCATTCTATATTCCTTATATATATTTTTTACCTATTATATTTAATTTTATATGTCATTAAGACTTATTCCTGCACGTCCTTACACAAATATGCCTCCTCATCAGGCGCAGGCTTTAACAAAGCGCCTTGCGGAGCCTTTAATAAAAAGACCGTCGGGATTATCGCAAACACGGAAACTATCGCAGTCAATAAGAAAATTACGGGCGGACAAGTGTATACCGCATGCCCGAATTCGTCGTAACCGGTTATGTATTTGTCGCTTGAAGAAACCACGCCCGAAACGATACTGCCCAACGCCATAGGCAAAGCTACGTAAAACACCATGCGAATGCCTTGGAACCTGCCTACTTTACCGGCAGGAGTCAAATTTCTGATGGTAGCCAAACAAACCACGGTGACTATGCTGTGACCCGTCGCCTGTATCAATGCCGCTACGCAGAACAGCCATAGCGTCGTCTGTCCCACAGGCATAAATTGCGGGCTGCAAAAATACATGCCTACTGCTCCGACGACGGCAACGCATATTCCCGGCAGAATGAATTTGGCTTTGTCGTTTCTCTTGTCCAAAATTATGCCTACTATCAAGCCCGCCGCCATGCCTAGTCCGTATATCAAGCCCATCGGTATCAGGTACCCTCCCCACAGATAATCGGCGCAACGCATTGTGTTTTCCAAATAAATTATTAAATAGTTGAAAAAACAGTTGTTTGCCATCATTTCTATGGCAAGAGTCAAAAACACCAAATACAAGTATTTATTGCGTTTGATTACCGACGGACGGAATCCGTAAAACAATTCCTTGAACGGCATATTCCGTTGCGGTTTCAAATCGGGCGCGTCCTTTAATATAAAAAAGCCCGCGACAGCCGACGCCAACACCAAACCGCCTATCAACAGATAAAACAACAGCCAATTCCCCGTGACGGTAGTTCCTCCGTCTACCGGAGAAGTTACCTGTGCCCCGGAGGCGTCATAGTATTTATTCGCGGTAATGCCGAACGCTTCGAACGGCAGGAACACTACGACATAAGCCGCCGACGCCAGGATACTTAGGAATGCTTCCGTCTTTCCGCGGTTCGTCGAATCCGTCGTGTCGGTAACCCAGGCGTTGAACGCCGCGTCGTTCGCGGTAGAGCCGAAAAACGTCATTATACAATCCACCACTACCATTCCTACCGCAGCGGCGGTAACGGCTGCGGCACGGTCCAGATTGAACAGCGTTTGCATGTTCTGAATTGAACAAAGCGCAAAAGCGGCTACCGAAATGCCCCATAGCAGGTACCCATACACCATAAACGGGCGACGTTTGCCTATTCTGTCCGTCACCCAGCCCATGATTATTGTAGTCAAAGTTGCCACTACGGCGCTGCTGGCCACCATTGCCGAAACGATCCCGAGATCGGTCGTAATGGTACGGTAGACGTACAAGTTTAAAAAACTGTTTTCCACGCACCAAGCTACCTGCCCGAAAAATCCGAACAGTGCCAGCGACGCATAATGACAACGCTTTTCCGTCTTAGAATTGAAATTCATGGCTCCCCTCCCGATATACCAAATATACACCCGTACGCGTAGACTGTCAATATCCGCGTCGCCAAATAGCGATAGGAAAATAGAAACAATATTCTCTTTTACCTTATTTTTTTAACTGAATTCTCGCATCCTTATATTGACGGGAAACAGATTTTAAGATATAATTTTATCCAAGACATTTTCCGGAGGAGCGATATGGCTTTGCAACGAGTAAAACGCAGAAAAAAGATTTTGCTGATAATCGGCATAATTTTGGCAGCCATCGTGTTGGCTTTATTAGGTATTTTCTTGGCAGGCGTGATCGGCTATGAAATCAACATGAACAATGTCGAGGATACCGAATTTATGGGCTCCAGATACGCTCCGTCGGCAGAAAAAGTAGACGGCGTTTGGACTTTTTACGTGCCTGAAAACGAAGATTTCAGAATCCTCCAGATCACCGATGTACACCTGGGCGGAGGAGCTTTCTCCATAGAAAAGGATAAAAACGCTTTGTCTGCGGTTGAAACTTTAATAAGGCGCACCGCCCCGGATTTGGTCGTATTTACCGGTGATATGGTGTATCCCGTCCCCCCGCAAGCAGGTTCTTTCAATAACTTACGCGAAGCAGCATTGCTGACTACGCTGATGGAAAAATTGGGTGTTTACTACGCCGTCTGTTTGGGAAACCACGACACCGAACCGTACAGCTTTTATAACCGCGACGACATGTACGAACATTATGCCGCTCAAAAATATTGCCTGATCGATCGCGCCGAAGGCGTTGACGACGTCAATTACGCAATCAATATCCGCGACGAAGAAACCGGACTTATCCGTCAAACGCTGTATCTGATGGATACCCACGATTACGTTGGCGATCAAGTAATAAATATTTTGGGCAATTACGACGGACTCCACGAAAACCAAATTGAGTGGTACGCCGCCGAAGTCAGCCGTATGAACGCGATCAACGCCGATATCAAAGCTCAACTAAACTCCGAAGCGGGCGAAGAATTGTACGACGTCGACGCGGTCGTTCCCAGCACTTTGTTTATCCATATCCCCTTTGGCGAATACGAAGACGCCATATTCGAATATTGGAATAATTATTGCCGTGACACCGAAAACGTCACTTTCTACTACGGCGAAGCCGGCGAAAATCCCTGCACTTCCGATTTCGACGACGAAATGTTCGAAACCATGCAGGCTCTTGGCAGTACCAAATGGGTGTTCTGCGGACACGATCACTTGAACTGGATCAGCTTGGAATATAAGGGTATCCGCTTGACTTACGGAATGAGCATAGATTACCTTGCCTATTTTGGTATAGGCGATGAAAAAGGACAGCGCGGAGCAACTGTAATAGAGGTAGGCTCTGACGGCAATTTGGATATTTCTCCCGAAAGATTGGATAAAAACTACCTTTCCGAATAAAAATAAAGCATAACGCTAGACCGTTTGGTACGGCAAAGCTCCCCCGAAAGAGGGAGCTTTTATTTTAAAAAATTCTAAGAGGAATAGGATCATATAGGTTTACGGCTACTTCCTCTTTTCTTCCTCCGGAGTGTTGGATTCGTAATAATATTCCAACAATTCCTTGGAATAAGGCTCTATCCTGCCGGAGGGTAAAATCAGCATCCTGCCTATGCCGATTTGCTCTACGAACGACGGATTATGGCTGACTACCATTATTGTGCCGGGAAACAGGTTAAAGTTGCCCCCTATTATTGCTTGGGTTTCGGGATCTAAATGGTTCGTAGGCTCGTCCAACAACAATAAGTTGGCTTTTTTCAAGAGGATTTTACACAACGCTATTCTGGCTTTTTCACCCGGCGACAATACCGATACGCGCTTATTTATATCCCCGGCGTAAAACAGAAAATTGCTTAGGATACCCCTGAGTTGCCAATCGGTATATTCGGGAGTAACTACGTTTTCAAAGACCGTCTTGTCCGGGTCGACGTCGTCCAATTCCTGCGCATAATACGCTACGTCCGTCCTGGGATTATAACGTATCCTGCCGGAAGTCGGAGTCAACATCCCCATCAATAATTTTAACAAAGTCGATTTTCCTACGCCGTTCAGACCCACAACCAAAAACCTTTCGTTCCCTTGCAGTTTAAAAGATAATCCGTTATACAATAGCTTTTGATTTGGGTATCCGAAATTTAAATTTTCGACTTCCAAAGGACACTTTGCGCTTTCACGCCTGGGCGTGATATTCATTTTTACCCGCTTATAAGAAACCTCCGGCGCGTTCATCTCGCGTCGCTTTTTTTCTAATCGCGCCTCTCTTTCCAACCCCATTTTTTTCAGCGCATGATTGGTTGCGGAGGCTTCGCGCGCACGTTTTACAAAGGCTTCCAATTCGATGATCTCTTTTAACTGCCTTGCCGTTTCCAATTCCCTGACGCGCTTTTCCTCGGCAGCTCTCTTCAGATATTCGTCATAGTTGCCGGGATAGATTTTTATTTTGTGAGTGGTATTATCTACTAACAAGATCTTTCCTACGATGTCGTTCAAAAACTCCGTATCGTGGCTGATTATCAATACGGTTCCTTTATAATGCCTTAGATATTTTGTGACAAAACCTTTCATCTCCACGTCCAAATGGTTGGTAGGTTCGTCTAACAAAAGTATTTCGGATTTTTGAAATAATGTTTTGGCAAAAGCCATCTTTGATTTTTGTCCGCCGGAAAGTTCACACATTTTTCGACTTAATATGTCGGAACCGATGTTCATTTCCTCTACCAATTCCAACAGCTGATCCTCGGCAGAATATTCGTCGTAGTATTCCAATTCCTCTTGCAGAAACTGCATTCGTCTTAGGTCTGCCGCCGTGTCGCCCTCGCCTCGTTCCATTCTGTCGTAAATCGAATCCAACTCACGGTGAATAGCGTTTATCGGGCGTCCGTCAAACAGGTATTCCCATACCGTCTGTCGACTGTCCTCTACGATAATTTCTTGCGGCAAATACCCGATCCTGCGCTTTGACGAGTAAACGCTGCCGGAATCCAACTCTATTTTGCCCAACAGAATACGGAACAAGGTCGTTTTACCCGCTCCGTTCACGCCTACGACGCCTACTTTTTCATTGTCGGAAATCAGGAACTCGGCATTGTCATAGATGACTTTTGTGCCAAACGCCAAGTCCATTTTGCTGCCTTTTATCATATATTTACCACCGGGTTATTATACTTGAAAATCTCTTGCAATGCAACTACAGGCGTAAAAATAGCTAAGTAAAACCAAAAAAATCGGCATTTAAGCTGCGTTTGCGATATTAATTTTGTCACTCACTTTGCGAGAAATTCAAATTAGTCAATATTTTAGAGTCAATTCGTTTTACTTTTATATTTCAATGGCATATAATAATTACATAAAATTTTAAGTGTTGTTAGGAGAGCCGAAGATGTCAGTAATGCTGAACGAGTTTCTGTCCGCTCCCGACGTCGTCAGAAACGTCATGGCCGCGAACAAGCAAGTCATCAAGGACATTGCCAAAGTATTCAAAGCGCGTGGAATAACAAATATTACGACGGTTGCGCGTGGCACTTCCGACAATGCTGCTACCTATTTTAAATATATAGTCGAGGCCATCGGCGAAGTCATGGTTTCTAAATTTACTCCGTCCATAACGACGGTGTACAAAGCCAAAGTCAACCTTTCAAAGAACATGGTTCTGGCTATATCGCAAAGCGGTATGTCGACGGACACGCACATGGTTTTGGCTGCTGCAAAAGAAACCGGAGCGCTGACGGTCGCCGTCACTAACAATCCCGATTCTCCTTTGGCAAAGATGGCGGATTTCCATATCGACCTTGCCGCCGGCGAAGAACGAAGCGTGGGCGCGACTAAGTCTTTCCTTGCGGAACTGACAGCGATGTTTCTGTTGTCCAACGCTCTGTCGCCCATTCCTGCCAGAATGAATCCCGCGGAGCTTCCTCCCCTGCTGCAAGATTTCATAGACGATTACAAAGACAAAATCAAAGCGTTTGCAGAATCGACCAAAGACATAAACAACTTTATTATTTTGACCAGAGGTCTTCCGCAATGCGCGGCAAGCGAACTGTCTTTGAAAATGATGGAGTCTTGTTATAAACTCAGTCGTTCGTTCTCGACATCCGAATTTATGCACGGACCTATATCTATAGTAGAGGAAGGCACGCCTGTATTGTTGCTGGCGCCCGATTCCGAATTTACATCGGAATATATCAGTATGGCTACCAGACTCGGGCTTTTAGGAGCCAATATTATATCTTTTACCGATATAACCGAGGTAAAGCGCATGTCGGCAAAGTGCCTGGACATGCCTGTATGCCGTGGCATGAATGCGCCGTTTATTTATTCGTTGGCAATAGAACTATACGTTGCGTTTATGGCAGAGGAGTTGGGGATCAACCCCGACGCGCCCAGGAATCGCACAAAGGTGACGATAACGAAATAACGTCGTCATAACGTCGTCGAAAAAGCCGATCAAATAGCGTAAATCGATCAAGAAAAAAGTTCGCCGAAAGGCGGCTTTTTTATAAGTACCTACGCGATGAAAAAGATAGAAAGATAGCGACTACAAACAAAAATATAGTTGGATAAAGATTTGACAAACCGAAAACAATTTGATATAATCGCTAAAGAAAGCTTACGGGGATATGGCTCAGTTGGTAGAGCGATGCGTTCGCAACGCATAGGTCAGGGGTTCGAATCCCCTTATCTCCACCAAAACCAAGGAAGAGTGCAATCGGCACTCTTTTTTGATTTTGGTGGAGATAACGCGGGTCAGCACACCGCGCGGTTTGCCGCGCAGGGTGCGCAAGTTTGCAAAGCAAACCTGATGAGCCGCATTAAAGTCTTTGCGGATATACTTTGTTTAAATTTCAATTTTTTGTCGTATCGTCAAAGCAAGACTGATCGGGTCCGGCAGGTTCCTAGGTCAAAGATCAAGCAGAACAACCGCGAAGCGTAGTACGCTTCGCGGTTGTTCTGTTTCCCCTGTTCATTTATTTTATGCTTTTATATGCTTTTCGCGACTTCCCTTTCAGGAGTGCTTTTACCGAAGGAAGCCTGTCCCTGTGTCTATTTCGCTGCGGTACCGGCGGTTTTTAATGTCGGGAACGCGCCCTCCACGAAATTCCATACGCTCTCGTCC